>JAFUJY010000221.1 GCA_017467985.1 Bacillota bacterium | reverse complement strand
TCGTGCTGGACAACTCCATCACCGGCATGACCGGTCATCAGAATAACCCGGCCAACGGTCTGACCATTAAGGGCGATCCTACTTTGGCTGTAAACCTGGAAGCTCTGGCAGCAGCCTGCGGTTACCAGCGGGTTCGCGTGATCGATCCCTATGACCTGGCAGCTTCTGAAAAGGTGATTAAAGAAGAGCTGGCAGCGGCAGAACCGTCCCTGATCATCTCCCGTCGTCCCTGTATGCTGCTGAAGACCACGCCCCATCGTCCGGCCCTGAAGGTGAATCCGGACCAGTGCATCGGCTGCAAGAGCTGTATGCGTGTGGGCTGTCCTGCCATCAGCATGAAGAACGGTAAAGCTGTGATTGACTTTACCCAGTGTATGGGCTGCGGTTTCTGTAAGCAGCTGTGTCCCAAGAAGGCCATCGGCCTGCCGGAAGGAGAGTGAACCCCATGAAAAACTTAAATGTAATGATTGTTGGTGTAGGCGGCCAGGGTACCCTGTTGGCCAGCCGCGTTCTGGGTGCGGCCATGATCGCCTCCGGCCAGGATGTAAAAGTGAGTGAAGTTCACGGCATGAGCCAGCGTGGCGGTTCCGTAGTCACCTACGTGCGCGCCGGCGAAAAAGTATATTCCCCCGTAATCAATCAGGGCGAGGCCGACCTGATTCTGGCCTTCGAGCAGCTGGAGGCCGCCCGCTGGCTGTCCTTCATGAAGCCCACCGGCAAAATGATCGTCAACACCCAGCAGATGGACCCCATGCCCGTTGTAACCGGCGTTGCCCAGTATCCGGAAGGTGTGCTGGAAGCCATCGCCGCAGCCGGCGCCGATGTGAAGGCTGTAGATGCCCTGAAGCTGGCCATGGAAGCCGGCTCCGTCAAGGCAGTAAACGTAGTCCTGATTGGCGTTATGGCCAAGCAGACCGACATCCCCAAGGAAGTATGGCTGGATGCTGTTCGCAGCACCGTGCCTGCTAAGTTCCTGGAGATGAACCTGAAAGCCTTCGAGGCCGGATGGAGTGCGGAATAAAATTGAAGCAAACATGCGCAACCTGCGGTCCGGAAAAGATCGCAGGTTGCTTAGGTAAAACGAGGAGAGCCAATGACCGGGCCAATTATTTACTTGGAAGATACATTAGAGGATGCAGTCAAGGTCCTGAACAGGGTGGAAACCGTACAATACGGCGAATCCATTGAACTACCGGACCGATCTGTAGAGATAGTAACAAAGCATTTTCAGCGCTGTAACATAACATGGGTGCAGGATGAAGAAGCGCTTATAGAATATGTTCTGCAAGGGCAGGCAGAGTTGGTTATTTTGGATATGATCATAGACGGAAGTGCCAAAGGATGGAAGATTATAGAAAAGCTGCAGTATCATCGTAAGGAGCGTTTTCCAAAAGTTTGGATACTGAGCAGTATGGGACATTTCGAAAAACGATTGCTGGAGACCAAGGGTGTTGAAGAATTCTTTGGAAAAGATAGTGCCGGTATGGCCAAATTTCAGCGTAGACTGAAGGAGTTTTATAGTCAAGAAAGTAAAGATATAAGTAAGTATATAACATTACGAAAAGAAAAATACGATCTGCCATTTGAACTGGAAGTATCGGAGATTATCTATATTGAAACGAGACAAAAAGACCGAGGTATTGGTCGAGCACAGGAACGATATGTGTATATACTGAATGAAAGTGGTCGAATAGAACAGATCAAGTTGTCAAGTAAGGGGAACTTAATGGCAGAAATTCTACAGCAGATTGAGAAACGCGGTATACAAGACCTGGTACAAGTTTCAAAAAATGTGGCCATCAATCCCAGGTATATTATCGGTGGAGAAGAAGATGGTGAAAATATGCTTCTTCACATCGAACAAGGTGGAATTGATGGCCAGACACGGATTAAAGCGACCGCTAAGTATTTAAGTGAATACAAAAGAAAAAACGGTCATAAATTAGTCGAGAAGAGACTGGGGTGGAACAACTTCGCCAATCAATCCGATGCTTCCCATGGAAACGATCAGATGGGACAGAGCGGCGAAAGTCTTTCCGATGATAGCTAATGTCTTATGCATGAGAGTTTTCTCCTTTCTTAGGAATGTATAACTGCAGTACCTGAAAGAATAGTGTAAAATAACCGATAGTCACATATTCTGCAGGCAGACTGCATGTCTTAAGTATGATAAGCCACATACTTAAGAGACCTATATAGAAACATCGCAGAATAACGATGGTTCTAACATTAGTGATGGGACGAAAAGCCGGTGTATAGGGTATATGTGTAAGGGAGCCAATCCCGAAAAGAAAAAGAAGAAAGGTATAAAACCCGGGATAGCATGGAAGAACTGGAGAAACAAAGATTAGTAATGCCAAAACCAGTAAGCTGGAAAAGAAGCATCCCCAGAATGTTTTGGCATGGATTCCGCCGGAAAGCCAGCGAAGGGGATATAAAATAGCCAAAACAAACCAGAATTGGTATGCATATCCAAGAAAAGAGAAAAGTATACAATAGATGATGATTTTAATCCATTCATTGTAGATGGAGAGCATAGCATATTCCATACATGCGATGGTAGAAGATGGAAGTATATTATGCTTGCGATAATAAGAAGTTAGTGCTTTAATAGGATGTGTCATGAAATAACCTCCAGAATCATATAAGTGAATGCAAAGGAGACGAGTTATGTATAATTTTATGTGTGTTATTTTAGAATTGACCGCAATGATGTTGGTTGGATGTCAGATTTATGGTCATGTGCCCAAGCGTCAGCGATTTATTATTTGGGGCGGTGCTGTGCTTGTCTACGCTTTTGTTGAAGCTGCCGGATGGTTTATGATTCCGGTGATAGTACATTATATGCTACTAATCATTATGGTATTCCTATTATTTTGGGACGAGCCCATATGGGTTGCGCCATTTACATCGTTAATAGGATATGGTGTGCTAATTTATATACAAGCAATATTTTTATATTGGTTTCCGACAGAATGGGTAGCACAGAATTATATGTTGGCAGGACTTGTAATGAATATATTGACAGTGGTAACAGTAGTAATCTTATACATAATATTACGTGTTCGCAAGAAAGATGTGAGTTATCGGAATATGGGCGTATGGGGTAGGATCGTTGTCGCGATTGTATCGGCCGGTGTCGTGGTATTCTGTATGGTATTTAAGCCAATTCTAGAAATAGAATATCAGATCAATACATATGCATATATTGTATTGTTTAGCGTCGTAGGATTTATGGTGTATGCTATATGCCAAGAGAGTATAAAGCGGAGACATAAAAAGGAACTTCTGCAACTGAAAAATATGAATGCAGCATATGAAGCGCGGCTAGCAATTGATGCGCGACAGATTCACGATTACAGAAAGAATCTGCGAGCTATCCAGGCGAGTCAATCTAACGAATTGCTTGAAGAATTAAAAAAGGATCAAGAGATATTTGAGGTTTTTCGATTGCTAGAGCCGGGTATTCAGACGGTTCTATTAAGTCAGTGGGAACGAATGCAGCAAGAGAAGATCGAACTTCGGATGAGCTCAACCGAAGTTGTACCACAGTACGGATTTATGGAAGTGGATGCAATTTGTATTCTAGGCAATCTTCTGGAAAATGCCATTGAAGCGGTTGAAGGTCTGCCGGAAGATCAGCGATGGATTAAACTTGAGTTTGGAGCTTCACAGCATACAAAATGGTTGGATATTGTGAACCCATGGGAGAAAGAGAAGGTAATGGCTACACCGCTAAATGGAAAAATCGCGAGTTCAAAGGGTGACGGCAGAGGCATTGGTCTGCAAAAAGTTGGGAGCGTACTTAAGCGTTATAGCGGTCGAATGGTTATAAAACCGGCGGGAAATTTTGAAGTAAGGATCGATTTCGAGTGAACATACTTTCATTATAACAGTAGGTTAGCAAAAATACAATAATGTGGGACGAAGTTTTAAAAGTCGCTCAAACAAAATGGGTAAAAAGGCATTTTGTTTGAGATAATTTTGTAACTTGAAGAAAAGAATTTGACAGGGAGATATTGTCAATTATATAATATAGGTGACAGGAAACGAAACAAAGAAAGGGAGGTACAGACCCATGGGTCAAGAAGCAGAGCTGCAAAGTGAAACGCAGCAGGACGTGATCTCCTCCGGAGAGGAGGACAGGCATCGGAAATAAAATTGAATAAAGATGAAAGGAGTTTACTCATGAGTAAAAAACTTATTGGTTCTCTGAAACAAATGTTAGCCATGTTTCTGTGCGTAACCATTATCGCCCAGATTCTGCCTGCCCGTGTACACGCGACTGAAGTGATCAGCACTTCTGACATGACCGCATCCGAGCAGGAATCCCTGGAAGTTCTGGGAGAAGATATTACCCGCAGAACGGAGGATACAAAGCATTTCCGTCTTAAAGGCGGAGGGTACGTTATGATGAAATACGGTAATGCCGTGCATTATCAGGATAGTACCGGACAGT
>JAFUJY010000220.1 GCA_017467985.1 Bacillota bacterium | reverse complement strand
GATCTGTTCCTTATAAATGTCGATCAGACGTTCATAGGCCATGGGGCCGCGGGGCTCCAGCATGACTCCGGTGGTGGTCAGGTCACCGGCTACAAATACGCCTTCCCCGACAGCCTGACGGCTTAATTTCACCAGTTCCAGATTCATCTCCCGGAGCTGATCGGCCAGACCGAATCCGGCCATGGCGTGGCGGTTACAGGTGAAGGTGGGAGCATATACGATATTGCTTCCCGCTTCTGCGTAGGCAGCCTGCAGTTTAATGATCGCTTCCGGATTCTCCAGAATCCATTCTTCGGAGCAAAAGCCTCTGGGCATACCGGCCTTGATCAGATTGGAGCCGGTGGCTCCGTCCAGTAAAAGGACGCCTTTGGCGGCGAGATCGGCAAATTCCTGTCTAGTCATATGAAAAACCTCCTGTAGGGAATTGTAAGCATTGGATAATTACAATATAAAATATACTTTAATTACTATCAAATTACAAGAAAAAAGTTACCAACGATTACTTGACAGTAACTACGGAAACTCAAGAAGAATCTTCGATTGAAAAGTAAAATAAAATGTGTTATAGTCATATCGAGTTATCATCCAAATTTAAAAACATGGCGGGCAATCGTGCTCGCTGGATTTTGTGTACCTTGACACGCGGCTGATATCTGTCCGTGTGCAGGATAAAAAAGGAGGATGACTTATGCTTACAATCAAAGAAAATTTTTTGGAAACCATTCATGGTGGCAAGCCGGATCGCTTCGTAAAACAATATGAGTATATGGAAACCATTCCGGATCCCATACTGTTTCGATGTGGTGGAATCTGTAATCTGAATCAGACGATCGTCAATGACTGGGGGGTTACTGTGAACTGGCCTGAGAATGCCCCCGGCCCTTTTCCTATTCATACCCCGGACAAACTCCTTCTTCCCGATGTAACTGAGTGGAGACAAGTGCTCCACGCACCGGATCCACGATCCTATACTGCAGAAGAGTGGGCCCCTTCTGAAGAAATGGCCCGTAAGGTAGATCGGAATGAAAAATTTGTAGCCTGTATGGGTGCCCCCGGTATCTTTGAAAAGCTGCACTACTTCATGGGAATGGACAATGCCCTGATTAATTATATCCTGGAACCGGAAGCCATGCATGAACTGATTAATTTTCTGGCAGACTGGGAGATTGAATGTGCAAAAGTTCAGATTGAGCATATTCATCCGAATGCTTTGTTTCACCACGATGACTGGGGAAGTCAGCTCAGTACCTTCCTGGCGCCGGAGATGTTCCGGGAATTTTTCGTACCTGCCTATAAAAAAATATATGGTTTTTGGAGAGAAAATGGTGTGGAACTGATCGTCCATCACAGCGATTCCTATGCCAGAACCTTGGTTCCCTATATGATTGAGATGGGCATTGATGTTTGGCAGGGGGCTGTTCAGGAAAATGATCTGCCAGCTCTGATTCGGGAATATGGTGGAAGTATTGCGATTCATGGTGGTATTGATAACGGCAAATATGACACGGCAGATTGGTCTCGTGAGAAGATCCGAACCCGGTTACGTGAGTTATTCGATACCTGCGGAACCGCTTATTTGATTCCTGGTGTAACTCAGGGTGGCCCCGGCAGCGCTTATCACGGTATGTATGAAGCAGTTTCCGAAGAAATCGATGCTCTCAGCAAAGAATATTTTTAAAACAATAGGAAAGATTTGATTTAAACCGGAAGGCCAGATCCCTTCCGGTTTTGTAAAAGCCAGGAAGGAGACAGGGCAATATGCGTTATATGAACTATATGAACTTCAGCGTTTATCATATCAAACTCTTTTTAAGCCTTTGTGAGACTTTGAGCTTTACCAAGGCTGCAGAGCAGTGTAATGTGACGCAGCCCACCTTGAGCCGGATCATCAGCCAATTGGAGAATACTCTGGGTATCCAGCTCTTTGTACGAAATACCGTCCGGGTCACCATGACGCCGGCGGGACGCAGCTTGTACAGGGAGTTGAAGCGTATCTACGGAGATATCGAAGATGCAATCCTGCAGGCTTATCGGTTGCAGAAAGGTCGTACCCGGCAGTTAACGATTGGGATTTGCGATGGATTAAATGTTACTGGAGAAATGCTGGAATTTATGGAGAAATATCATGAAGATCACCCTAATTTTGAAATCAATATGATTCGGGATGTGGATGAAAGTCTTCTGAATAAGCTGAGAGATGGTACCTGTGATCTGATACTTGATCTGACGTTGAAGGATAAGGATGATCCCTTTATCGAATCCCGGGTTCTGTTTAAGGGGCCCCTTATGTTATATATGTTGGAATCCAATCCCCTGTTGGAGAAGGAGTATCTGACCATCGAAGACCTTCCGGCTCAGCGCCTGCTGGTTCGATCTCCTTCGGGACGCTCTGGTCACGCGGAAATGGTTCATCATCTGTATGAGCAGCTGAAACTGGAACCGCGATTTTCCCAATATGTATCCAATGCACTGGAACTGTCATTGAATATTAAAGACAGCAATGAAGGCATTCTGGCAGATGGCTATTATGTGGATCGCTTCTGCCCTTATCTGTTTAGCCGCCCGATTCAGGGGACGGAAAGCATCGTCTGGGTTCGCTGGACCAAGGAGGGGGATGCCAGCACCGATACCCGACTTTTTGCAGAGGAACTGGTAAAATATTATCATGGCGAAGAAGGACTGGCCAGTTTGTGAAGGCATCACCTAAGAAAAGAGGAAGCGCTATCTCAAAACCAGAATGACGGAGGTATTCTTTGCTGATTTATACGAAAAAAGGATAATTACAAAAGTGTCATCTCTATAGGGATGGCATTTTTTTTTATCTTAGGATGATAAATCGTGATTCTAAGAAAAGGCTTATTATGGAAAGTGATAAATAGAGAAAGCATGTCAATATACTTATTCGAAATCTGCATAAGCCAATACGGACTTACAATTTCACAGAAACGGAATCACCTTGTATAGTGGAGGTGTGATGATAACTCAAACATAATCCACTAATTAAAAAGGGGAGAAAGGAGAACTTATGAAAACATCCAAAAAATTTCTCTACACGTATGGTCTGGCAGACGGTACCTTGGCAATGCTTCCGACCATCTACAACACCTATTGGTCCTTGTTCCTGACATCGGCAGCCGGTCTGTCTACAGCCGGAATGGCAACCGTTATGTCAATCATTTCCATTGCTGACGTGCTTTCCATTCTGCTGGTATCTTTCTTGATTCAGAAATGCAATTTGAAATTTGGTAAATTCCGTTTCTGGGTGCTTTTGGGAGGTTTGGTTGCTGCAGTGACCAGAGTCCTGTCCTTTAGTACATTCCTTCAAGGGTCTGTGGCCTACTTTGCCATTATGATCGTAATCTCCTCATCTATGTATAATCTGGCGTACAGTGCTTACATGGGAATGCTTCCTCTGATTGCAGATTCCCAGGAAGATCGAATGGCAGCAGTAACGGCACAGCAGCAATGTGTAGCAGTATTTTCCATTATCGTTAGTATTGTTAGTGTAACCGTAATCGAAAACCTTAGCTATGCATTCCTGAATGGTATTGCTGCAGTTGCAATCTTTGCTACCGTGATCCCCATGTATAAAGCAACGAAAGATGTGGATGTATGCAAGCCGGTTGAGAAAATGAGCGCAGAAGAGAAAGCTGCTCAGCCCTCTACCTGGGATTTGCTTCGCCTGACCATTAATGTTCCCATGGTAATGTATCTGCTCGGCGCAATCTGTAAAATCGTTGGTTCCATTGGATTGTCCATGCTGGTGTCTTATTACTACACCTATGCTTATGGAGATATGAGTATGCTGACTGTATATCTGACTTTGAGTACGGTACTGCAGCTGGTAGGCGCATCTTTGGCCCCCATGGTAAACAAGTTGGTTAAGGGTAATAGAAATACTTTTGCAGCCGGTCTGTTCATCTATGCAGCTTTCCTTGGGCTGGGATATTTCCTGGGAGGCAGTGCAATGCTCTTTACGATCTGCCTGTCTGCCGGATATATGGGATGGGCCATTACCCATACGGCAGAGGCTGCTTACTACTCCTATATTGGTGACTACGTGGAATACAAGCACGGAAAAAATATTCAGGCCTTCCTCATGTCTCTGCTTTCTTTGGTAATCAAGATCGGTGTAGCCGCATCCAGCATGGTTGTAGGTTGGGGACTGGTTGCCGTTGGGTTCGATGCCAATAATGTAACCGAGGCTGCAAAGACTGGTATTATGAATCTGACGGTTCTGTTGCCACTGGCTATTAATTTGCTGGGCGGCGTGGTTACTCTGCTTTGTCCGCTGTCCGATAAACGCGTTAGGGAAATCAAGGCTGCTCTCGCTGAACGTCATCAGGCAGTTGTCAAATAATTAGTGAATCCATAGGGGCATGCGCCGGCTGCGTCTGCCCCTGTCTTCATGCATTAGAAAATTCTACAAATCTGCTTTTTAAGTATCTGAAAGTGAGGAATAAAAAATGATGACACCAAAACAAAATTTTCTGGAAACCATACGTTGGGGGAAGCCGGAGTATCTGGCTACGGACCTGAATGGTTTGAACCTGATGCTGGATCCTCTGACTGGGACCTATGATGAAAATATGAAGGATGAATGGGGATGCCAGTGGGGCTACGGCAATCAGGAATATAATCCATTTCCCTGTGTGTTGCCCGGCAATCCGGTGGTTACCGAGCTTTCAAAATGGAAAGAACAGGTTACTATTCCGGATGTGGAATCTCTGGATTATAGTAAGGTGAAGGCAATTGCAGAAGCCACAGATCGTGAACAGCAACTGGTGGGGATGTCCTGCTCCTGCGGAATGTTTGAACGAGCTCATGCGCTGATGGGCTTCGAAGAGACCCTGATGGCCATTCTGGAAGAACCGGAGGAACTG
>JAFUJY010000028.1 GCA_017467985.1 Bacillota bacterium | reverse complement strand
GGTTTTTATTGTTCGCTGATTTGTGGATTGCTGTTTTCGTTTTTGTGTATTTCCTTTAGAGGGCCTTTATTGAATATTTTGGGGACGGATGCCACAACATTTGAAGCCACAGAAGGATATATGCTGTGGACAGTGTACTTGGGTGCGGCGCCCGCCATCCTGAATGTGGTGATGGCTTATCTGGTACGGGCTGAAGGGGCATCCCTTCACGCTAGTCTGGGAACCATGAGCGGCTGCTTGCTGAATATGATACTGGATCCTGTTTTCATTTTGCCCTGGGGATTGGACATGGGAGCAGCGGGTGCAGGGCTTGCCACTTTTCTCTCCAACTGTGTGTCCTGTCTGTATTTCTTTGCGTTGTTGTGGGTAAAGCGGGGGCGGACCTATGTGTGTATCAATCCGAAAATGTTCCGCTTTAAGAAAGAAATTATTCTGGGAATCTGCGCTGTGGGTATTCCCGCGTCCATTCAGAATCTGTTGAATGTGACCAGCATGACCGTGCTGAATAATTTTACCGCCGGGTTTGGTTCAGATGCGGTGGCAGCCATGGGTATTGCCCAGAAGCTAAATATGATTCCCATGCAGATTGCCATGGGATTTTCCCAGGGAATGATGCCATTGGTGGGGTATAATTATGCCTACGGCAATGTGAAGAGAATGAAGAACGGTGTTTTATTTACGGCCAAGTGTATGATGAGCTTCCTGGCTGTGTTTGCGCTGTTGTATTATCTGGGGGCCGGTGCATTGGTTGCGGCATTTATGAAGAACGAAACGATTGTAGGCTATGGCAGCCGATTTCTGCGGGTGTTCTGTCTGCAGATGCCCTTCCTGTGTATGGACTTCTTGGGCGTGGGCATTTATCAGGCCTGTGGTATGGGCAAAAAGTCCCTGGCTTTTGCCATTGCCCGTAAGATTATATTGGAGATTCCCCTGTTGTTTATTATGAATGGGGTGTACCCGCTCTATGGCCTACCTTATTCCCACTTGATTACTGAGGTGATCTTGGCAGTAGCAGCGGTATTTGTGCTGCGGGGAATCTTTAAGAAGCTGGAGGCTAGGGAAAGATGAAGCTGAAATTTACAAAGATGCATGGCTGTGGTAATGATTACATATACATTGACTGTTTTGACCAGGTGGTGGAGAATCCGGAGGAGCTGAGTCGGAATCTGTCCCGGTATCATTTTGGTATTGGTGGCGATGGTATTATTCTCATTGAGCCATCTCCCCGGGCGGATGGTATGATGCGCCTGTTTAACCAGGATGGCAGTACGGGGAGAATGTGCGGTAACGGTATTCGCTGCGTGGGAAAATACCTGTATGACAGTGGCCGTGCCCGTAAGGAGCACTTGGTGGTGGATACGCCCGCTGGACTGCGGACACTGGATGTACATGTGAAAAATGGTAAGGCCACGGAGCTGACGGTGAATATGAGCCAGGCAGAATTTGCCTCCGAAAAGGTTCCGGTGGCGCTGCCCATGGCGGAAGTGGTGGATGAACCGGTGATGATTGGGGATACAGAGTATAATATCACCTGTGTCTCCATGGGAAACTCCCACTGCGTGGTGTTCTGTGACGATGTGGATGGTCTGGACTTGCAAAAAATCGGGCCCTTGTTTGAAAATGCGCCGATTTTTCCGGACCGGGTGAATACAGAATTTATTCAGGTGATTGACCGCCATACACTGAAAATGCGAGTATGGGAGCGGGGAAGCGGTGAGACTTGGGCCTGCGGTACGGGGGCCTGTGCCAGTGCGGTAGCCGCCATTCGCTGCGGACATTGCGACCGGGACGGTGAGATTCTGGTACATCTGGTGGGCGGCGATTTGAAGATCCGCTGGACAGAAGAAACCGTGTGGATGACGGGTCCCGCCGTAACGGTTTTCACCGGAGAGGTGGAAATCTAAAGAAAAACGAAAAGTTTTTCGATTTTTTGCAGGAATCCTATTGCGGAATTGCAAAAAATCGTGTATACTGAAAACACTTTAGATATTATAGAAAAGAGGTAATAGTCATGAGTTATGTTGATAGAGTATTAGAGACCGTAGTTAGCCGCAATCCCGGCGAGGCTGTGTTCCATCAGGCTGTGCATGAGGTTCTGGAGTCTCTGCGTCTGGCAGTAGATGCCAATCCCGCCTATGAGAGAGAAGGATTGCTGGAGCGTCTGGTTGAGCCCGAGCGTGTGATCACTTTCCGCGTTCCGTGGGTGGATGATCAGGGTAAGGTTCAGGTGAACCGTGGTTTCCGTGTACAGTACAACAGCGCCATCGGCCCCTACAAGGGTGGTATTCGTCTGCATCCTTCTGTAAACCAGAGTGTTATCAAGTTCCTGGGCTTTGAACAGATTTTTAAGAACTCTCTGACCGGTCTGCCCATCGGCGGTGGTAAGGGTGGTTCTGACTTTGACCCCAAGGGCAAGTCTGACCGTGAAGTAATGGCTTTCTGCCAGAGCTTTATGAACGAGCTGTATCGCTATATTGGTGCCGATGTGGATGTACCTGCCGGTGATATCGGTGTTGGTGCCCGTGAGATTGGTTATATGTATGGCCAGTTCAAGAAGCTGACCGGTCGCTATGAAGGCGTATTTACCGGTAAGGGTCTGACCTACGGCGGTTCTCTGGCTCGTAAGGAAGCAACCGGTTTTGGTCTGGTATACCTGACCGAAGAAATGTTAAAGGAAAAGGGCCAGAGCCTGGAAGGTAAGAAGGTTTGTATCTCCGGTTCCGGTAATGTTGCAATCTATGCAGCACAGAAGGCACAGCAGCTGGGCGCTACTGTTGTTTCCATGTCTGATTCCAACGGTTCCGTTTATGATCCGGAAGGCATCAGCCTGGATCTGGTGAAGGAAATCAAAGAAGGTCGCCGTGGCCGTATCAGCGAGTATGCTGAGGCTAAGAAGGGCGTTGAATATCGTGCAGGTAAGCGTGTTTGGGATATCCCCTGTGACGTGGCTCTGCCTTGTGCAACTCAGAACGAGCTGGATATTAACGATGCTAAGAATCTGAAGGCTAACGGCTGCTTTGCTGTTGCTGAAGGTGCTAACATGCCTTCTACTCCCGAAGCAGTTGAGCTGTTCCAGGCAAGCGGCATGCTGTATGCTCCCGGTAAGGCTGCCAACGCCGGTGGTGTTGCCACTTCCGCACTGGAGATGAGCCAGAACTCTCAGCGTCTGTCCTGGACCTTTGACGAAGTGGATGCTAAGCTGCATCAGATCATGAAGGGCATTTATGCGAACATGAGCGGTACTGCTAAGGAGTTCGGTGTAACCGATAACTTCGTTGCCGGTGCTAACATCGCAGGCTTCAAGAAGGTTGCCGATGCCATGATGGCTCAGGGTGTTGTATAATTTCAAAAAAGTAAAGCCTCTTCTTGGGGACAATGTAATAATTATGAAGTTAAGGGAAATCCACCGGATTTCCCTTTTCTGATGCCATTGGTTAGAAAGTATAAAAGGTGAAATCCCAAGAAAATAGTTGATTTAGCATTGGGAATATGGTATAGTATATCTCTAACATAGACAAGATCAGACCGACTTGGCAAGATATGAAGCTTTATAGTATCGCAAAATATAACTACCAGGAGGAAGTAACAATGATTACGATGGAAAATGTATGCAAGTCGTACAAAGTTGCAAAACGAAACGCAGGGTTTGGAGAAGCCTGCAAAGCTTTATTTCACCGCAGCTATGAAGAGATTCAAGCACTCAATGATGTTAGCTTTACGATCCATGATGGAGAGATGGTGGGTTACATCGGGCCGAACGGAGCCGGAAAAAGCTCCACAATCAAGATCCTGAGCGGGATATTGACACCTGACAGTGGGACATGTATCATTGATGGCCGCATTCCGTGGAAGACTCGGATGGAACATGTACGTCAGATCGGCGTTGTCTTTGGGCAGCGATCGCAGTTGTGGTGGGATATTCCTGTTATCGATTCCTTTGAATTATTAAAAGAGATCTATTCTGTTTCCACACTTCGTTATAAAAATAAGCTGGAAGAACTGTCGGAACTCCTGCAGCTGCAGGAACTTTTAAAGACACCCACAAGGCAATTGTCATTAGGGCAGCGTATGCGATGTGAAATTGCGGCGTCTCTGCTTCATGAACCAAGATTGCTTTTTCTGGATGAGCCGACCATTGGATTGGACGCCGTGTCCAAGCTTGCGGTGCGGGATTTTATTAAAAAGCTGAATCAAGAGCAAAAGACTACGGTGATTTTAACGACCCATGACATGCAGGATATTGAAGCGATTGCGGAACGAGTCATCCTGATCGGAAAAGGGAAAATATTGTTGGACGGAACACTGACTGATTTGCGAGAAGCATCCGCAATGCAGGAGGAATCAGCGGGAAATTCAGCAAACCTGGATCAGGTTGTCGCAAATTTATATCGAAAAATGAATATTATGTAGGTGGCGATATGAAGAAATATTATTTGTTTTTTAAACTTCGCTTTGCTGCAGGTGTTCAATATCGGATGGCTTCAATTACAGCCTTGACGACACAGTTGATTTGGGGACTTATGGAGTGTCTTGTTTATAAGGTAATAGCGGAAACCTATGGGGAGTATCTTCCCATGAATTATACTTCTATTGTTGCATATATTTGGTTGAAAGAGGCATTCTTAGTATTATTTAATACGTGGAATACGGATAAAGACATTTTTGGCATGATCATGAATGGTGATGTTGCCTATGAGTTATGTCGTCCGTTTTCTGTATATTCCATGTGGTTTTCGCGGAGTGTGGGCGGAAGAATTTCCGAGGCACTTCTAAGGTGCTTTCCTGTTTTGCTATGCGCATTTCTGATGCCCAAGCCGTATAAAATGAGTTTACCGGTTAGTGGAGGAGCCTTTGGGCTGTTTTTGCTGACGACCATTTTAGGAATGGGCATAACAGTGGCATTTTGCACTTTAGTATATATGCTTTGCTTTTTTACCATATCTCCAAAGGGGTGGAAAATGGTATTAGTAGGTGCGGTGGATTTTTTATCCGGAAATATTATTCCCCTTCCCTTTTTCCCGGCATCGGTTCTCAAAATTGTAGAATGGCTGCCTTTTGCGTATATGCAAAATGTGCCTTTCCGCATCTATTGCGGAGACATGGTGGGAGAAGAAATGTTTTTGGCTGTTTTTAAGCAGGTTTTCTGGCTGATTGTGTTGATCGGCCTGGGGGTTCTGCTTTGGAAACGGGTTGAAAACCGGATTGTGGTGCAGGGTGGGTGATACATATGGGCATCAAGAAAACAGTCACTTTATATTGTAAGTATGCCTCCATTTGCGTCAGAAGTTTGATGCAGTACAAAGTATCCTTTGTACTCATGATAGTGGCACGATTTATCATCTCATTTGGTGAATTTCTGGCAATTACTTTTTTATTCTCCGGATTTGAAGAAATAAAAGGGTATACGTATTCGGATATTCTGCTGTGTTTTGCGGTTATACAAATATCTTTTGTATTGGCGGAGGTGTTTGGAGAGGGATTTCAGGTGTTTTCAGGCACTGTAAAAAGAGGCGAATTTGACAGGATGCTATTACGACCCTGTAGTCTGATATTGCAGGTTATTGGAACCAAATTTGAAATCGAACGAACGGGTCCGTTAATTACGGCGGGCATTATGCTGTGGATTGGCATCCGAAGCAGTCAAATACAGTGGAATGTATTAACAATATGGACGTTGATTGCCATGATTGTTGGCGGAACATTGCTGTTTATCGGATTGTTTATGTTAGGAGCAAGTTTTTGCTTTTACTTCATTGAAGATACATCATTGCTGAATGTTTTGACGTATGGTGCAAAAACCCATGGGAAATATCCGATCGACGTCTATGGGAAAGGAATTATGGGGTTTTGTACATATATCATTCCGTATACACTCATTCAATATTATCCGCTGCAGTATCTGCTGGGAAAAACAACACAGTGGCAATTTGCATTTTATCCTGTGGGCATTATAATATTTCTCATTGCTTGTTACATGGTATGGCGTATTGGTGTGAGAAATTATAGGTCCTGTGGTTCATAAGTGTGGTATAATGAATAAAACTAGGTATTAGGAGGAGGCGCTGTATGACGATAAAGCAGCAGAATTTGCAGGCGTTGGAGAGGAAAAAGATCGAAGATCGGATCAGTCGGGAGGATATGCTTCCGCTGCTGAAAGAGCAGTGTCACTTGGAGGTGCATCAACTTATTGACTCCACCAATTTGGAGGCTAAGCGCCTGGCAGCTGCAGGGGCCACCCATGGAACTGTGGTGATTGCGGAAGAACAGACCGTGGGCCGCGGCCGATTGGGCCGGAAGTTTGCGTCGCCTTTAGGTGGCGGGCT
>JAFUJY010000219.1 GCA_017467985.1 Bacillota bacterium | reverse complement strand
GGCATAGGCGTTGATAGATATGTAGGGACAAGCGGTTCCGCTCATAGTATGATGACATCCTTTTAATCAACTTGTCACTGGAGATCAAAGAGCTATGAGCAGGAAGCATGTCATCAAATAGCTTGTCCCTGTAAGAGCAGCAGACGCGAATGGGAGGCCTGATCAGCCAAACATTCGCGTCTGTTGTTTTATTCATTATTCTTTTTTGGGTCGAAACAGGGCGATTGCCACAGATGTAATGGAGATGATATTACAAATCATAGTCTGGGGTGAGAAAACGAAGATGGAATAGATCAGCCAGAGGATGATTCCCGGCAAAGTGACAAGACTGATTTTGCGGGGCTCAGACTGGTAGATGCCCAGTACACCAAAGAAGGAGCCGATCATGGGCATCAGGCTGATATATCCTTGCCAGGAAAGCATGCCGCTGATGAAGGTAAAGATCAAAAAGGCTGCCAGCCAGAGTTTGCTTTTGGCCCAGGCCTTGTCTTCGCGATAGTACACTACCGTGTCCCGGGAAATGTTGACAATATTGATGGCACCGCCGGAGTAAGCACCGATGAGAAAATAGTGCAGGCACCATAGACAGTCACAGGATAACTTGATAAGAACCACTTTTTTGCGTGTTTTTTGAATGTAAGTAAAGAAGGACAAAATCGCTGCACAGATGCCAATAAAGTGGCCTATATAAAAGAAAATGGGCATATCTATAACTTCCTTTCTGGGAAAATACCCTGTGATTATAGCAGAAAGGGACGGAATTGGCAATGTACAAAACAAAAGATTGACGAGCAATTTTATATCATATATACTATAGAAAAATGGAGGTGCAGATACGATGAAGAAGTTTAGATTTGCGATTATGGGGGCTGCGAAAATTGCCCATAAGTTTTGTAATGGAGTAAAGCTGTTGGAAAACTGCGAGGTTGTGGCTGTTGCCAGCAAATCCATGGAGCGGGCACAGGAATTTGCGGAGAAGAATAATTTGCCTGCAGCATATGATAGTTATGAAGAGATGTTAATAAAGGAAAAGCCGGATTGTGTATATATTGCGGTGACGGTGAATGATCATTTTCGGTTATGCATGTTATGCTTGGATTACAATGTGCCAGTTATTTGTGAAAAGGCCATGTTTATGAATAGCAGCGAGGCGGAAATTGTGTTTAAGCGCTCCCAGGAACAGCGAGTGTTTGTGATGGAAGCCACTTGGAGTCGATTTTTACCGGCAGTACGGCAGGCGAAAGCCTGGATCCAGCAGGGGGAGATAGGACAGGTGCGCTTTTTAGATGCCAGTATTGGTTTTGTTGCACCGACTGGGGATGACAACCGGTATCATAGTCCGTCCCTAGGGGGAGGCGCTGCCAGAGATATTACCATCTATACTTATGAAATTGCCAGAATGATGGTAGATAAACCCTTTGGAGAAACGCAGATCCAGGCAGTCTGGGGAAAAACGGGCGTGGATTTGACAGAACATATTTCCATTCAGTGTGAAGATGTGCTGGTATCTTTAGTCACCAGCTTTGCGGCGAAATTGGAGGAAATCATGGTCATATATGGTGAGAAGGGGAAAGTTGTAATACCCAGGCCTCATGTGGCATCCCAGGCTATGTTATATGATGAAAAGGGAGAACTGGCAGAACATTTTAAGGATGAAGTGACGCAGAATGGCTTTATTTATGAGATTGCCGAGTGTGTAGAGTGTATCCGCAGCGGTAAGATCGAAAGTGAAGTAGTTCCCCAGGCGTTGACACTGGATTGTGCCAAATTATTTGATATGATTGATAAAACGAAGGAGGGGATGGATTGATACATATTACCGGGGATACCCATGGTGAGCAGGCACGTTTTGCGCCGGGGGTGATGCATGGGGAAAGCCGATGGACTGAGAAAGATTATTTAATTATCTGCGGCGATTTTGGATATTTGTTTCAAAATAATAAAGAAGAAAAGGCTTTTTTAGATGACCTGGAAAAGAAGCCCTATACTAGTTGTTTTTGCGATGGAAATCATGAAAATTTCCCGGCCATATTTAGTTATCCGGAGGAGAGTTGGAATGGAGGTCGTGTCCACCGCATCCGTAAAAATATCATTCATTTGATGCGGGGACAGGTATATACCATTGCGGGGAAAAAGGTTTTTACCATGGGCGGAGCTTACAGTATTGACCGCTATATGCGCAAGCTGAATGTGTCCTGGTGGGAGGAAGAATTGCCCACATCTCGAGAGTATCATGAGGCGGCAGATAATTTGGAAAAAAATGATTACCAGGTGGATTTGATCATTTCCCACACGGCGCCTCGTGAGATTATCCGCAGAATGGGAAAATACCCGGATACCCATGATCTGGAGCTGACAGGATTTTTGGAGTGGATAATGTATGAGGTGGAGTTTAGTCATTGGTATTTTGGTCATTGGCATGATGACTGGGATATTGGAGAGAAATTCACCACGGTGTGGTTCGAAGTGCATACGGTATAAATTGGTAAAACCGTGAATTCTGAGGTTTTCAAGAATTCACGGTTGATTTTTTATTGCGGGGATGATATGATAGATAAGATAAGACAAGAAAGGGAAGAGTATGAGGCGAGTAGTAGGTATTTTGGCCCATGTAGATGCGGGCAAGACGACATTGTCGGAAGGGCTGTTGTATGAGAGCGGCCAGATCAGAAAGCTGGGCCGGGTAGACCATCAGGATGCCTTTTTGGACACAGATGCTCAGGAGCGGGAACGAGGGATCACGATTTTTTCCAAGCAGGCGGTTTTGCCACTGGCAAGTACCGAGCTGATACTGCTGGATACGCCGGGACATGTGGATTTTTCCGGTGAGATGGAGCGAACGCTTCAGGTACTGGATTACGCAATTTTGGTCATTAGTGGTACCGATGGTGTGCAGAGTCATACCCGGACCCTTTGGAAATTATTAGAAGAATATAAGATTCCCACATTTATTTTTGTAAATAAGATGGATCTGGATGGGACAGATCAAAGTGCTTTGTTGAGTGAACTGCGGCAGAAAATTGACAGTTCCTGTGTGGATTTTACTGCAAAAGAAGATGAAATGATGGAAGAGGCCGCCGTTTGTGATGAGGAGGTCTTGTCGTATTACCTGGAAAATGGCAGTGTGGAAGAAGAGCATGTCCGTCATATGATCAAGAAACGACAGATTTTTCCGGTGTATTTTGGTTCCGCACTGCGGATGCAGGGGGTTAAAGAGTTCTTGACCGGTGTGGAAAGATATACGGAGGATAAAAAATATCCTAAACAGTTTGGGGCTAAGGTCTTTAAGATTACCCGGGAGGGTGGCGTTCGGTTGACCCATATGAAGATCACCGGTGGTAGTTTGAAGGTGAAGTCCGTCCCCTGCCATGATGAAAAGGCGGATCAGCTGCGGCTGTATTCCGGAGTCAAGTTTTCTCTGATGGAAGAGGCTCAGGCGGGCACCATTTGTGCTGTAACTGGGTTGAGTCAGACCTATCCGGGACAAGGGCTTGGTATGGAGGAGGATTCGGAAGCACCGATGCTGGACAGCTTCCTGACATATCAGGTGATTTTGCCGGAAGGATATGATCCGGGACAGGCCATGATTAAGCTGCGTCAGCTGGAAGAAGAAGACCCGCTGCTGCACGTGGTGTGGAATGAACAGTTAAGAGAACTGCATGTGCAGTTGATGGGGGAAGTGCAGCTGGAAGTGCTGCAGCGACTGATTATGGAGCGCTTTGGGCTGGCAGTGAGTTTCGGTGCCGGTAATATTGTGTATCGGGAAACCATCGCTGATGTGGTGGAAGGTGTGGGTCACTATGAGCCTCTGCGCCATTACGCCGAGGTGCATTTGCTGTTAGAACCCGGCGAGCCGGGCAGCGGTCTG
>JAFUJY010000218.1 GCA_017467985.1 Bacillota bacterium | reverse complement strand
AGTTCTTTAAGCCGGAACAGATTGGTCAGTTCAAGAAACTGGCCAAGGGGACGGACACAGAACTTTGTCTGGCACTTCCCTATATTACAAGGGAAAAGGCTTCACAGCGAGTATTTTCTCAGCTGAAGCAGTGGGCAGACGCAGGAATCCGCCGGGTGTTGGTACAGCATCTGGGACAGATCCAACCGGTACAGGAGCTAGGGTTAGCAGTGGAAGCCGGCGTAGGTGTTCCGGTGATGAACGAAGCATGCCGCCAATTTTTCCATGGGAACCTGGCAGGTTACACCGCCTCGGTGGAACTAAACGCCAAAGAGTTAAAGGAATTAAAATATGATCCTGCGTGTGCCTGTGTGGTATATGGACGGATTCCGGTGATGCTGACAGAGCAGTGTCCCGCCAAGGAGAATGGTTCCTGCCGCAAGGGAGAGGACAGACAGTTGGTGGACCGCATGCAGGAGGCTTGGCCTATGGAGCGTCACTGTCAGGACTGCTATAATGTGTTTTACAGCAGTAAGCCCATTTGGATCGCCAACAGAACCCGTTTGCTGCGGGATCTTCCGGCGGGAAAATGGCGCATGTATTTTCTGGAAGAGAGTGCCGAGCAAACGGCAGAAATTATCAATCAGTATGGGCTTGCCATGGCCGGAGAGGAGGCAGGGGCAAAGCCTAAAAGCTATATGAGTGGTCACTACGATAAGGGGGTGGAATAATGCTATCTTTTTTCACAGAAGTTTCAAAGTACTTGAATGTGCTGCTGGTGTTTGTCTTTACTGCCAGCGGTTTATATGCTGTACTCAATAAAAAGATTACCAAGAGAAGCTTTGGAGACTTTTGTGCCTATCAGCGAGTGGTTATTGTATTATTTAACCTGCAGTCCGCCGCATTAATTTTCTTTAACGAGCTGGGGGGCAGCCGGTTAGAAGAATTCTTAAAAATGTTTGGAATTGCCTGGGTTGCCATGTTGGTGCTTTCCATCACCATGAATACTCTGCATAAAGGCAGCAATAAGATTTTAACCAACAGTATTATCTTCCTGCTGAGTGTTGGCATCGTTATGTTGTGGCGAATCAGCCCGTCCAATTGCATTCGGCAAATCTGGTGGATTGCGGTCTCGGTGGTGGTAATGAATGTGGTGATGCTGGCCCTGCGCTGGAAATGGGTATATAAAATTCCATGGTGGGTATGGGCCGGAGCTGCTTTGGGTCTGGTGGTATTGCCCTTTATTTTCCCGGCACCGGAGAACGGTTCATTGAACTGGGTGAATATTAAAGGAATTACATTCCAGCCATCGGAGTTGATTAAACCGGTATTGGTATTTATGCTGTCGGTGTTGTATGTCCGCAAGAAAAAGGTGACTTCGATCTTGATGGGCGGCTGCGTGGTTGGTGCACTGGCAGTGGTATTACTGCTGCAAAATGACTTGGGAACAATTTTGATTTTCTGCAGCATGTTCCTGTTGATGGTGTATGATTATACCCAGCGAGAATGGATTCTGATCGGCGGAGTATTAGGCGTCCTGGTTTGTGGTGTGGTAGCCTATCGCTTTGTGGGACATGTTCAGACCCGCGTGGATATTTGGCTGAATCCCTGGGAGGATGTGGATGGCGGTGGCTATCAGATTGCCCAGTCTTTATTTGCCATCGTAGGCGGCAAGTTCATGGGTACGGGATTGTATCAAGGTGTGCCTTATTATATCCCTGAAGCATGGACGGATATGATCTTTGCCGGTATTTGTGAGGAATTCGGTGGGATATTTGCAGCGCTAATGGTTATGATTTATCTGCTGATGGCCTTGATGATGTTTAATCTGGTGAGCCGATATGAGAACCGACTGCGCCGGAATATTGCCATGGCCTGCAGTATCATTACCGGAATACAAACCATTTTGATTATCGGCGGTGTAATCAAAATGCTTCCGTTAACAGGTGTAACTTTACCGCTGGTGAGCTACGGCGGAACATCTATGATTTCTACATTTATCATTCTTGCCATTGTGCAGGAACTGTTCCGCAGCCGCAGTCAAACAGAAAGAAAGGTGAGGGAGTATGAAGAAAGAAAGCAGCAAGCCCAACAAGGGGAACAAGCCATTACCAAGCCCTTCCGATTCGACGACCCCTGGCACTGGTGAGCCGAAGATCTATACCTCTCGCTATAAAAAGTCAGAGAGGGTGCTAAAGGGCTGCTGTATTATTCTGTTTATTATGTTGGCAGCCTGGCTGTTAAAGACCATCGTGGTGGATAGTATTACCATTGCCACGAATGCTTATAATCCCCGTCTGGAAGAGGTGGAGTCTAATTTCATCCGGGGGACGATTCTGGATCGTAATGGTAAGCCGTTAGCAAAACAGGTGCAGAATGATGACGGTTCCTATTATAGAAAGTATCCCTACGGCAGTTCCATGGGATTGGTGACGGGATATTCCTATCAGTCCAAGAGTGGGCTGGAGTTGGCTTTGAATTCAGAACTTCTTTCTGCGGGATCGGTAGAGGATTTGATCAACTATTGGATACTGGACCGAACCATACCGGGTTGTGATGTGGTGACCACTCTGGATGGTAAGATTTCACAATACGCCTATGATCGCTTAGGTGATTTTAATGGTGTGGTTATTATTTCTGAGGCGGATACGGGCCGGATTATTGCATTGGTTTCCAAGCCCGCCTATGATCCCAATACGGTGATGGATGAGTGGGATGTTCTGCAGGAAGATGAGAACAATCCTTTCTTTAATCGGGCAACTCAGGGACAGTACCCTCCCGGATCCACCTTTAAGATTATTACCAGCCTGGCTTGGTATCGATCAGAAAAGTATAATAAATCCTTTACGTATGAATGTGAAGGTATTGATTATTTTAATAATTATGGTCTGCCCTGTTATGGTGGTTCTGTTCATGGTAAGATGGATATGGCAGATGGTTTTGCCTATTCCTGTAATACTTTTTTT
>JAFUJY010000217.1 GCA_017467985.1 Bacillota bacterium | reverse complement strand
GGTGGCCGGTCAGACTGCGGATATTCTTGCAGAGCAGCAGACGGCCACAGCAGAGCATCTGGAATATATCGAAGCCAACAAAACCGGCCAGTTGATTCGGGCGGCGTTGGTGGCAGGTGCTCAGGCTATGGGAGCAACCGATGCACAAATTGAAGCCATGGCCCATGCCGGTCGAGCCTTCGGTAAAGCTTTCCAAATCCAGGATGATATTTTGGATGTGGAAGGGGATGCAGCGGAGCTTGGCAAAGCCACAGGGCATGATGCGGAGTATGAAAAAGTGACTTTTGTCACACTCTATGGAATAGAAGAAGCTAAGAGACAGGTTGCGCAGTTGTCTTTAGAGGCCAAAGATGCGCTGAACATCTTTGACAATCAGGCAGGAAGACTGCTGCAGGAGTGGATCGAGGCATTAATATACAGAAAAAAGTAAGGTGAAATAGAATGTACCCATTGCTGGATACGATTCATAGTCCAAAGGATCTGCAGGCGCTGTCTGATGAACATGCAGAACGGTTGGCAGAAGAGATACGTAAGTTTTTAATCCAAAATGTGTCCCAGACCGGTGGTCATTTGAGTGCCAATTTGGGCGTGGTGGAACTGACCTTGGACCTGCATCGGGAGTTTTCCTCTCCTCAGGATCGGATTGTTTTTGATGTGGGCCATCAGGCCTATGTTCACAAAATCATTACAGGACGCAAGGATCAGTTTGTCCATCTTCGTCAGGAAAATGGTCTGAGCGGTTTTCCTAAGGGATCAGAAAGTGAGCATGATGCCTTTGACACAGGACATGCTTCCACGTCCATTTCTGCGGCCTTAGGTCTGGCGAAAGCCCGGGATCTGCAGGGTAAAAAGGATCATGTGGTGGCAGTGATCGGTGACGGAGCCTTAACCGGTGGTATGGTATACGAGGCCATGAACCAGGCCGGTCGTGACAAGACTCCCATGATTGTGGTCCTCAATGACAACGAAATGGCTATCGGTCCCAATGTGGGAGCGTTGGCCAGAAGGTTAAATGCCCTGCGTACCAAGAAAAGCTATTTGAACTTAAAAGAACGTATTCTTGCGTTGCTGGATCATCCCGACGGGAATGACCGTTTGTACAAATTCCTGCGTAAGACCAAGCGCCGGATTAAGTACTTCCTCCTGGCAGGGGTGTTCTTTGAAGAACTGGGCTTTACCTACCTGGGACCGGTGGATGGTCACAACCTGGTGGAGGTGGAAAAGGTGCTGCGACAGGCCAAGCAGCTTCATGAGCCGGTGCTGGTACATGTGAAGACGGTGAAGGGCAGAGGATTTGGGCCTGCGGAAAAGGATGCAGCCACCTATCATGGTGTGGGTAAATTTGATCCGGATACCGGCGAAGTGAGCAAGGGCTGCGGTGAAAGTTGGGCCCATGCAGTGGGTTCTCAGCTGGAATACTTTGCCAAACAGGATAAGAAAACCGTAGTTATTACAGCGGCTATGCCCATGAGTACGGGGGTACAGGAATACAGTAAATTATATCCCAAGCGATTTTTCGATGTGGGTATCGCAGAGGAACATGCGGTAACCTTTGCAGCGGGTCTGGCCAAGGGGGGGATGAAGCCTTATTTTGTGGTATATTCCACCTTTTTGCAGAGAGCATATGATCAGATGATTCATGATGTGTGTATGCCAAAGCTTCCGGTCACGTTTTTGGTGGATCACACCGGAGTGGTGGGAGAAGATGGTGAAACCCATCAGGGAATCTACGATATAGCCTATTTGGCCCATATTCCCAATATGACGGTGATGTCTCCTTCCAATCGCAGTGAACTGTGCAAGATGATGTATTTTGCTGCGGAATATGACGGTCCCATTGCCATCCGCTATCCCAAGGGGAATTTGCCCGAGGATGATAAAGAGTTGGGGGAAATTCAGCTGGGTAAGGGATGTGTCGTGTATCATCCGGAGGGTGCCAAGACCTTGATTTTGGCCCAGGGTGTGTGTCGTCAAATGGCGGAAGAGGCGGCCCGGGAGCTGACAGCCCGGGGAATAGCTACAGCAGCAGCGGATGCCCGCTTTGTTGCCCCATTGTCAGAAGCTTGGTTGGATGAACTGGCCAAGAACTATGACCGGATTATCACGGTGGAAGATCATATTCGTACCGGCGGTTTTGGAATGATTTTCAAAGACCGTATGGATGAAAAAACAAAAGTAAAGATTATGGCCTTGCCCGATCGGTTTATTGAGCAAGGCAGCCGGGATGCATTACTGGATCGTTTCGGTATTAGTGTCCGGGGAATTATAAAAACAGTGGAGAATTGGAATGCAGAAGCATAAAGAACGTTTAGATGTGAGAATGGTTACAGAGGGGCTGGCAGAGTCCAGAGAAAAGGCAAAAGCATTGATTATGTCCGGCAATGTGTTTGTGGACGAGCAGCGGGAGGATAAGGCAGGAACCATGATCCCCGATACTGCCAAGATTACAGTGAAGGGGCATGTAATGCCCTATGTAAGTCGGGGGGGTCTGAAGCTGGAAAAAGCCATGGAAGCCTTTGGACTGCGTCTTGATAACTGTATTTGTATGGATGCAGGGGCTTCCACCGGTGGATTTACCGATTGTATGCTGCAAAAGGGCGCCACAAAGGTATATGCGGTGGATGTGGGCTATGGTCAGTTGGCCTGGAAGCTGCGTACGGATGAGCGTGTGGTGGTGTTGGAAAAGACCAATGTGCGTTATTTGAATGAAGAAATTGTGCCGGACCTGTGTGATTTTGCTTCTGCGGACCTGTCCTTTATTTCGTTGACCAAGGTGCTGGAGTCCATCGCTTCCTGTATTCGTCCGGAAGGACAGTTGGTATGCCTGGTGAAGCCTCAGTTTGAGGCCGGCCGGGAAAAGGTGGGAAAAAAGGGCGTTGTCAGAGATCCGGCAGTGCATGAAGAAGTGCTGGAGATGATCACCAATTGGGTACAGAATAACGGATTTCATATTCTGGGTCTGACTTTTTCACCGGTGCGAGGGCCGGAAGGCAACATTGAGTATCTGCTGTATATGGAAAAGAAAACGGCAGAAGCCCAGGATTGGACTCAGGAGATTAAAAAGGTGGTGAAGGAGTCCCATGATACCCTCTAAGTTTTTGATTTTGGCCAATGCCTCCAAGGACCCGGAGGGGAAGGAGATTCGTCGTATTGGCCGGTACTTAAAGGAAAAGGGCGCTCAGGTGTGGATCTTGGCGGAGCCCGACGGCGGTGTGCCGAAAGGTGCCGAAGAGATTCCGGTGATGAGGCAGGATCAGGATGTCCAGAATATGGATATGGCCATTATTCTGGGGGGCGATGGTACGATGTTATCCAGTGCTCGGCGGCTGCATCGGTATAATGTCCCGTTATTGGGCATCAATCTGGGGCACCTGGGGTTCCTCACCGGCAGTGAAAAGGAAGACTGTGAACAAGTATTGGACCAGGTATTGGCGGGGAACTTCCGGCAGGAAGAGCGGGTCATGCTCAATGGTCGGATTGTCCGGGGAGATAGCACGCAGGAATTTAGTGGATTAAATGATGCGGTGATCACCCGGGGAGCTTTTTCACGGATGCTGTCTATTGCGGTAGAGGTGAACGGCAGTCTGATGGATTATATTCAGGCGGATGGCATGATTGTGGCCACGCCCACCGGGTCTACCGGATATAATTTGTCCGCAGGGGGTCCCATTGTGGTTCCCTATGCCCGGGCGATTTTAATGACGCCCATTTGTCCTCGTTCACTGAGTATGCGGTCCATCGTAATTCCGGAGGAGGACGAGATTTGTTTTTGGGTAACCAAGGAGACCATGGGGCAGCAGACACCGGAGTTGATGCTGACAGTGGATGGCCAGGAGGGGTATCCCATTGCCCCGGAGGATCGGGTGTATATCGGAGTGGACCCGGTGAGAATTCGACTGGTGCGGATTGAAGATCGAACATTTTTTGATACATTGCGTAAGAAACTTTTCAAGGAGGAAGGGCAATGAAAGCGGACCGACAGGCAAAGATTTTGACATTGATTGAGGAATATCCCATCGAGACCCAGGAGGAACT
>JAFUJY010000216.1 GCA_017467985.1 Bacillota bacterium | reverse complement strand
ATTGTGCTGGGACAGTTCCCGGCCACCTCTTTTGAAGAGCTATTTCAGGGAGTACGCGCTATTGAATGGGAGCAGTGGTTAGGCAAGACCGATGCTTTCCCGGTGAAGGGTTGGTCCCTGAATTCTACACTGCACAGTGTTCCCGATTGTCAGAGTATTATTAAAAAGGCGATAGTAACTCGTCTATCTGAACGCTACGGTATCGAGTGGTTTGAAGAAACCGGTCCTGCCGTACAGATTCAGTTCTCCATTATGAAGGATGACGTGATGATCATGCTGGATACCAGCGGTCCCGGCCTTCATAAGCGTGGTTACCGTGCCAATGCCAATGATGCACCCCTGCGTGAGACTCTGGCCGCCGGCATGGTGGATCTTGCCCATGTGCGTCCCGGCAGCACCGTACTGGACCCCATGTGCGGTTCCGGTACCATCTTAATTGAGGCCGCCATGAAGGCCCGCAATATCAGCCCCGGCTTAATGCGTCGTTTTTCCTGCGAAAAATGGAGCTGCTTCCCGGAGGATATTTTTAAGCAGGAACGTGCCGCCGCTAAGGCCTTAATCCGCAAAGATGTGGAGTTTCAGGGCATTGGTTATGATATTGATCAGAAATCCGTCAACCTGACCCGGGAAAACGCCAAGAAGGCCCATGTGGATGATTTAGTTAAAGTCCTAAAGCAGGATGTACGCCGTCTGCGCATTTCCAAAGATCCGGTGATCACCATCTGCAACCCGCCCTACGGTGAGCGTATGCTGGAGAAGGATCAAGCGGAGGAGTTGTACCAGATTTTGGGTGAAAAGTTCACCCCCGCAGTCGGTCACAGCTATTATATTATTACATCCCATCCAGAATTTGAGTCTTTCTTTGGACGTAACGCAGATAAAAAACGTAAGCTGTATAATGGCATGCTTCAGTGCCAATTCTATATGTATTATAAAAATCAATCTACAGGAGGAGATTCCAATGGAAAATCAAGAAATTCAAAATCAGCAGACACAGGAAGAGTGCACCCATGATTGCTCTACCTGTTCTGCCAACTGTTCATCCAGAGACCCAAAGAGTTTTCTGGAGAAGCCCCATCAGCTGAGCAGTATCAAGAAAGTAATCGCTGTTGTCAGCGGTAAGGGTGGTGTAGGTAAGTCCATGGTGACTTCCCAGCTGGCTGTAGCTCTGCATCGCATGGGTTACAAGGTGGGTATTCTGGACGCGGATATTACCGGTCCTTCCATTCCCAAGTGCTTTGGAGTTACTGAGGCGAGAGCCTGTGAAGATGGCTGGCTGCCCGGCCTGTCTGAGGGCGGCATTCAGGTTGTTAGTCTGAACCTGCTGTTAGAAGATGAAACCCAGCCCGTTGTATGGCGTGGTCCCGTTATTGCCGGTACTGTAAAGCAGTTCTGGACCGACTTTATCTGGCAGGATCTGGACTATTTGCTGATCGATATGCCTCCGGGAACCGGCGATGTTACCCTGACCGTATTCCAGACCATTCCCCTGGATGGTATCGTAATTGTAACTTCTCCTCAGGAACTGGTTTCCATGATCGTAGAAAAGGCTGTAAATATGGCCGGCATGATGAACATTAAGACTCTGGGTATCGTTGAGAATATGAGTTATGTTCGCTGCCCCGACTGCGGCAAGATCCTGCGTATCTTTGGTGAGAGTCATGCTGCTGAAGTTGCGGACAAGCATGGTCTGGAGTTGCTGGAGCAGATTCCTCTGGATGCTGACCTGGCTGCCGCTGCAGACGCGGGTAAGATCGAAAAGATCTCTTCACCGTATTTTATGACTGCTGCGCAGCGCATCGTTGAAAAGACCAAATAATGAAACCTGCTGTTAAAAAAGCGTTTTCTTTTATATGCCTGGTGATATGGATGGGCGTCATCTACTGGTTTTCTTCCCGCAATGGGGACCAATCCAGTGCTTTGAGCGGTGGAATCGTGGAGTGGTTCTTGTCCCTCTTGGGTATTTCCATCCATACCCCCTTGGGCGAAGTCATGCACACCCTGGTGCGAAAAGCGGCCCATTTCACAGAATATCTGATTCTGGCGGTGCTGGCCATGAATACATGCGGTCAGTTCTCCTGGAAAAAGCCCTGGAGAGTTTTGGCAGTTGTACTTTTCTGCGCCGTCTATGCCATTACCGATGAGTGGCATCAAAGCTTTGTGGGCGGCAGAGGTCCCAGAGTCATGGATGTTGTGATTGATACTGCAGGAGCCCTGACCGGTGCCATTGGTTTTCAGTTATTATCCCGAAGAAAGGAGAGGCTTTCGCAGCGCGAAAGCCATGATCTAAAACATGGACACAATTTATAAATGTTTTCCCGGTGGTAAGCACAAAGTGCTGACCATGAGTTATGATGATGGTAAGCCGGAGGATATCCGTCTGGTAGAGATTTTCAGAAAGAACGGTATTAAAGGTACATTTCACCTGAATGCGGGTCTGTATGCGGATCCTAAGTTTGGCCGTCTGCCTATGGATACGATCAAGGAACTGTACGAAGGCATGGAAATCTCCTGCCATACATACACCCATCCCACCGTGGAGCGCTGTCCGATTACTCAGGTTATCACCCAGACATTGGAAGACCGCAAGGCCCTGGAAGCCATTGCCGGTTATCCTGTGCGGGGTATGTCTTATCCCAACGGTTCTTATACCAAGGAAGTGGCGGATGCCATGGCCATGTGCGGCATTGAATAT
>JAFUJY010000215.1 GCA_017467985.1 Bacillota bacterium | reverse complement strand
GCTCCCCTTCAGTATAACGCTCGATCCCCGGCTCTCCCTCTCCGTGAAGAACCCGGTCCAGTTCTTCTGCCAGGTTCGCCAGCTGGATATAACGCTTTCTGGTGCTATAAAAATGGTAGGTGCAGGCTATTAGACTCACTATGACCATACCGATCGCCGCCTCCGGACTGATCAACAGCCCCACTATAGCCGTTATAATTATAAATAAACTGTAAAATTTTACATCTTGTCGTATCTCCGGATTCCGTAAAAAGTCCATACTATTCTCCTAATTTATAGCCTAATCCCCGAATCGTCCTGATATAGCACGGATTGCCGGGGTCTTGTTCAATTTTCTCCCGCAGGCGTTTAATATATACGGTGAGCGTATTGTCATTTACAAACTCACCGGCCACATCCCAGATTTCTTCTAATAATTGACTGCGTGTCAATACCGCACCCTTGTGCTGGAAAAATGTGAGCAGGAGACGATATTCCAACGCAGACAAAAGGATCTCACCCTTTGGGCTCACGACCTTCCCCCGCACCGGATCCACCTGCAGACCATTATATTCTAAAGCCGAATTGCTTTTGCCGGCACGGCGCAGCACACTGCGGATGCGAGACACCAACTCCCGCGGCCGGAAGGGCTTGCTGATGTAGTCATCGGCCCCCATGTCCAGTCCCGCCACCGTACTGTATTCATCTGCCGACGCAGTCAAAAAAATCACTGCCATGTCGCCGGCGGCTTTAGCTGCAGCACATACTGCGTAACCATTGCCATCTGCCAGAGAGATATCTACCAAGAGCAGATCGTAACCTCCCTGCTCAATTTTTCTCAAAGCTTGTCGCTGACCATTGGCGCTATCCACCCAAAAGCCTTCGCCCTGCAAAAATTCCATCAAACCACTGACGATCTGCACATCGTCTTCTACCAGCAAAATCCGTTCCATGTTCCCCCTCCTCACATATTCTTATTTTATCATGAATCTTTAAGGGGGACAACTGAAGAAATTCTTAAGAATTACGAAAAATGAATAAAATCCTCTATGGACATTTCACAAAAAACATCTTATAATGGTTGTATACTTAATTTTAAGGGGGTTTTTTGTTATGCAGAAAAAATACTTACCTTCTTTGGACACCACCGTTTCCCGTCTGGGTTTTGGCGCCATGCGCATGCCCACCATCGATGGCGAGGTTGACAAAGAGGCTGTTAAAAAAATGATTGATACCGCAATCGCTCAGGGTTTGACCTATTTTGATACCGCTTATGTGTATCATGGTCAGAAGAGTGAGGGCGTTCTGAAGGAATGTCTGGTGGAGCGTTATCCTCGTGAGGCCTATACTCTGGCTGATAAGATTCCGCTATGGTTTGCCAAGACTTCCGAAGATGTAGCTCGTCTGTTTGAAGAAGAGTTGGAGCGTCTGGGTGTGGAATACATTGATTTCCTGCTGCTGCACGCCATGAATGCTGACCGTTGGGCTTTTGCCAAGGAAGTGCATGCCAATGAGTACCAGCTGGAACTGAAGAAGCAGGGTAAGATTCGCTATGCCGGTTTCTCCTTCCACGACAAGCCGGAAGTGCTGCGTCAGATGCTGAGTGAAGGCCAGTGGGATTTTGTTCAGCTGCAGATCAACTATTTTGACTGGGATGATTATGCTCACGAGTTGTATGATATCGCCACCGAATTTGGCGTACCGATCATCGTAATGGAGCCCATCCGCGGCGGCGCTTTGGCTGCTCTGGCTCCGGATGTATCCGCACCTTTCCGCAAGGCATGTCCCGGTTCCACCGATGCTGAGTGGGCACTGCGTTTCGTTGCTTCTCTGGACAACGTGGCCGTTATTTTGAGCGGTATGTCCAATCAGGAGCAGATCGATCAGAATCTGGCTACTTTTGCTGATATCCAGCCCCTGTCTGCTGACGAACAGCAGGCCGTTAAGGAAGTTATGGATGCTATGCGGGCTAAGCCGCTGGTTCCCTGTACCGGCTGCCGTTACTGCATGGATTGTCCTTTTGGCGTGGATATTCCTAAGGTATTCCGCATTTATAACGAGTATCAGATGTTCAACGTGGTGGAGCGCAGCAAAAAGGCGTATGCTAAGCTGGTGGCTGATGGTAATGGCGCCGACAAGTGCCGCAACTGCAAGGCCTGCATGAAGCACTGCCCGCAGAATATCGAGATTCCGGCAAGACTGGCCGAGATCCATGAGTTGTTGAAGTAAAAAATAAGGAGCAATGGTCCATCGGCCGTTGCTCCTTTTTTCTGTACACAAAATAAAACCCTATAAGTTTTTGCAAACATTTTTCAAAAAAAGCATAAAACATTGCAAAAACTTATAGGGTTATTTATGTCTTTAAATCACATCCCCTTGTAGGATCTTTTCATAATCCTCGGCGCTCATTGCCAAGTCCGGTGCAGATAAAGAATCCTGCAGCTGAGATAATTTGGAGCAGCCCAAAATCGGCATCACCGGAAAGCCTTGGCTGGTCAAATATGAAATGGTCAGGGCCGCCGGCGACACATTGTACTTTTCGCACAGTTCCAGAGCCGCCTCCACACGCTGCTTATTGGCGGGGTCTTTATATTTACCCAGACGACCGGCCTGCACCAGTTCGTCATAGCCGCCATAATTCTTGGCTTTACTGAACAATCCGCTGGCCTGAGCGGTGAAACACATCAGCAGCAGACCGCTGTTCTTGTACTGCTCGTATTCCGCCGGCTTCAGAGCCATCTGGGTAGCATCACTATTGCCGCTCTCATCGAATTTCGCCATGCTCCACTCGATCTGACTGGCAGTAAAAGGTGTCAAACCATGCTCCTTGGCATAGGCATTGGCCTCCATAATACGTTCAAATCGCCAGTTGGATGCACCAATAGCCCGCACTTTACCCTCCTGAACAAACTCATGCAGCTGCTCCATCACCTCGGCCATGTTCATGGTATCGTGATCCCGATGCAGGAAGTACAGATCCACGTGGTCCGTCCCCAAGTCCACCAGGGACTCTTCTAAATCAGACCGCAGACACTCCGCCGTCAATCGAGATTGGAAACGATCCAACAGCGGTGGATGGGCCCCTTTAGTTACCAAAAAGATTTCATCCCGACAGCCCCTGGCCTTCATATAATCGCCCAGCACCTTTTCGCAATAACCGGTGCGGCCACCATTCTTATACCATTCGCCGTATACCCGGGCAGTATCAAACATATTCACACCCACGCTGCGGGCATAGTCCATGACCTGCCAGGACTCTTCGATACTCATGGGCTCGCCAAAGTTGGTGGAACCCAGAGCGATTTGGGATACCGAACGTCCCTGCAATGTTAAATTCTTCATGCTTTATTCTCCTGCTTCTTCGCAATAACCTTCTTATATACCTGTTCCACCTTGCGGCCAAATACCCGAGCGGAATATTTATCCGCAATCTTACAAGAATGCTGACCCATTTCTTCACAACGCTCCGGATGATCCAAAATGCGATGCACACTCTCTGCAAACTCTTCATAATTAGAGAACTGATAACCATTGTAACCGTGGAAGATTACATCATCCAGGCAGGGATCTTTACGACAAACGGCGGGTAATCCACAAGCCAGCGCCTCCACATAGGTCAGGCCCTGGGTCTCCGAACTGGATGCACTGCCGAAAATATCACCCACACGATAATAATAGGGGGTCTGCTCCGGCGTCACCATGCCGGTGAAAATAATACGCTTCTTCTCACCTAACTTTTCCACCAGACTCTCCAGTTCCTGACGATAAGGTCCGTCGCCTACAATCACATAGGTAAAATTGGGACGGTTCATGCGATGCACATATTCAATCAGTTCCTGAATATTTTTCTCCTGGGCAATACGTCCCAAAGTCACCATCACCTGATGATTTTCCGGAATACCCAGCTGACGGCGCATCTTCGCCTGGTCTTCCTTCGTAAAATGAATGTTAAAGCGATCCAGAGAAATGCCGCTGGGCACCACAAAGATCTTCCGGCGCACACCATAGCGCAGCAGCAAAGTCTTCACCTTATCAGTAGGAACAATGACCGCATGGGACTTGTTCAGCGTCCACTTGGAAAATTCTTTTACCGCCTTCTGGCCGATCTTCTGATTAAAGGAAAAATAGTGGGTGTACTGCTCATACACCGTATGATAGGTATGAACGATGGGCGCCCCGGTCTTCTTGGAAATGATTTGCGCAAAAATATAGCTGTTCAGCTCGCACTGGGAGTGGATCACATCCGGCTTCCAGTCGATCAGTTCCTGAATAAAGGTATGCTTAAAGAGCACCGTCATACGGGCCAGGGGATAAATTTTATCCACAGGGACAGACCCCAAAAAGTAATAGGTGTTGTCTTCCTTCCAGGAACTGTGGGTTCGGCTGGTGGCCAGCACCCGCACTTCATGGCCCCGGGCACGCAGCTCATTTTCCAGATTCACAATGGAGGTTACAACCCCGTTAATGACCGGCTTGTACCAGTCAGATGTAATTAAAACTTTCATAGCTGGACTCCTTTTATTTTCTGAATCGCTTCTTCCTGGGCGGCGATCACCCGATCACACCACGCATCAAAGTCCGGATCCTCCACCTGCAGTTCAGGATGGGCCAGCAAATAGGCCACGGACTCCCGAATACCCTGATCAAACCGAATGGTGGCTGCAAATCCGGGTACCAGGCGCTTGAGCTTGGTATTATCAAACACCACTGTATGGGCCTTGTCCCCCACCAGACCGTCCGTATCATATTGGCCGCAGGCCCTCAAAAAATCAGTAGATACATGGTAAGCCTTGAGTTCCACGCCCAGCGCGTCCGCAATGCACTGATGCACCTGGTTCCAGGTCAAACTTTCGTCGCTGGTGATCTGCACCGCCTCACCAATGGCATGGACATTGCCCATCAATCCCACAAAGCCCTTGGCAAAATCCTTGCTGTTGGTCAGCGTCCACAGGGAATTACCATCACCGGGAATAATCACCGGCTTCCCCTCCAACATACGCTTCACCACCTGATAACTGCACTTCTTGCCATAAAAGCCCACGGGCACCTTGCGCTCACTGTAGGTATGACTGGGACGGACAATGGTAATGGGGAAGCCCTCTTCACGATAATACTTCATCAGCAGCTCCTCGCCCGCAATCTTCAGCCGGGAATACTCCCAGTAAGGATTGGACAAAGGCGTGCTTTCGGTAATCAAATAGTTAGATAAAGGCTTCTGATAGGCCGACGCCGAGCTAATATAAATAAACTGCCGGGTTTTACCCTTAAACAGGCGATAATCCCGCTCCAGCTGCTCCGGCCGGAAGGCGATAAAATCCGCCACCACGTCAAACTTTTCATTTGCAATCTGCTCTGCGATGTATGTTTCGTTATTAATATCGGCTGTAATTGTGCGGGCACCGTCCATAGCATGGCTGCCTCGGTTGATCAGCCACAGTTCGTGGCCCTCTGCGATCAGCTTCTGAGAAATGGCCGTACTGATCACGCCCGTTCCTCCGATAAAAAGAGCTTTCATCCTGATTGACCTCCCTTAACCAAAAAAATCTGTTTCTGGGGGTATTATAACATAATATTGAGAAAAAGGAAATACAAAAGCCCGCATAAATCACAAGGAATTATGCGGGCTGGGGGGAGCACATCATCCGTTTTAATTTGCAATTATGATATTGTTAGCTGTAAACCACTCCATCTGCAACATAATTATACTCCACAAGAACATCTACACTGTCTGGTGTCCACTTCACAATATACATATCACTACAAAACCTGCTATTTTTCGTATAACTATTTAACCATTGAAAAAACAATGCGCCATCATCCTCTCCAATATACACACACTCTACTGTGCTGGTCGGATCACCTTCTACCTTAAAAAAGCTTCCCTCGTCAAATATCTTCCCAGAATGATCCATTATCATGTACGTATTAGAGATATCTGCTGCAAATACAATATACTCTGACGTAATGTGATACTCTCCTTTAGCACCTCTCAACTTTGATCCATACTCCATCGTATTTTTCGTGATATCATATTGCAGGATTCGTACCTCTCGTTCACCCTTTTCTAATTCATTTGCAATGTACATCACATCTTTATCAATTAAAAAATTAGTTATACTCCCACCAACATCACCAACCCACAATTCTTCAACATCGCAATTTGAAAGGTCTATTTTTCGAATAGATATAATTCTCTGATTGTTGTCTACATATGGAAGAATCATGTATATTTCATCATTCACAAAATGATAAAACGGTATTTCAATATACTCATGTGTCTCTTCCATGACTACAACTGGTTCTTCATTACTACCTAATTCATATTGATACATATGAAAAGTAGTACTCGTTTGACCATTAACTACCTGTTGAGTATCTTTACTCATATAAACATATCCACGATGTATATATACCCTGCCATTACCTCCATCAAGTGAATCTAACTCCCGTACTTCCTCACGATTAGTCCCATCCGGATTTACACGGTACAGTTTCGTTCCGGCCAAAGAACTTGCGATTGTATATATCTTCCCATCATATGCTGCAAGACAATTCTCCGGTCCTACATAGCCGTTACATGACGAGCCTTTATGCTCACACTCCGGTTTCCCGCATAAAACACCATACTGACCTGAAACCTGATCACAATAATGAATGCTTGTGCCCATGACAAAATAGTAGACACCATCCATCTCACACATTTTATCCCACACACGCACATTATATTGGGCTTGCTCGTCTAACGGGCTGGATTCTTCTGAGGATTTAATTGACGAGGAGTCATTGGCATTTATGGTATTACTCTCTCTAGAAGCCGAACAAGATGCCAGACAAAGACACATGATCACTAACAAGACTATTTGTTTCACCGTATTACTTTGACACATTTTTGCTCCCCCTTCCGTTCACTTGATTACATTATACCACATAATGTCAAAAAAGAAAATATCTTCCCCTTGTTTTCCTCTCCCATTCCATGTATAATAACATTACATTCCACATCACGGAGGTTATCATATGTCATACAAAGACGGCATGGCGGCACTCCATCTGGAGATGCCTGACAGAGTACCAAGAACAGAATATTCCGCAGAAAGTCATTGGGATTTGATTAATGCAGTTTTGGGGACACATTTAACAGCCCACAGTTCGCCGGAGGACTTGGCAAAAGGCAGTGCTGCCTTCAAAAAAGCATGGAATTATGATTTTATATGGTCCGTTGATATTTTTGCCTCTGAGTTTGATAATATCAGAACAAATATGGGACATGCCAATTATGCTGCAGGAAATGTGGATTTTAATAAGGATATCACCAGTTATTTTAAGTCTGTGGAAGACGTATTGAATTTTGATGCGGTTGAAACACGGCCCCACTACACCCATTCTGAACTGGTAGCAAGATTTAATCAAAGCTACGAAAACAGATGCAAGAATTCTGATGCGGTAAATATGGTTGGCACCTATGTGACTGCCGTATCCGCCTT
>JAFUJY010000027.1 GCA_017467985.1 Bacillota bacterium | reverse complement strand
AATGTGGCACCCACCAAATCCGCATATCCCTCTTGGGGGAACTTACCAAATACATTTTTATCCACGCCAAATGCCAGCTTCTTCTCGCCCTGGGCATTTTTATATTCCATCACACCTTCATCACCCTCAAAGGTCAGCTTCATCCACTCAATGCCCATGGGGTTCGGATTCAGCATATATTTCTTGCCGCTGATCTTCTGGGCCCAGTTATCCTCTACGCTGCCGGTGTAATTGTACAGCTTCAGTCCCTTGCTGTAATCCATCAGAGCCTGATATGCCGCCGGATTCTCAGCCAAAGGCTCATCCTGCACATGATCCACCACTTCTTCAAAGAAACGATCAATAATGGTAGTCGCCGCAGTGGGGATGCCCTGATTGTCCGCATTGATCACAAATACCATGTCCTTATCGGGAATAGCAATACCATACTGACAACCCATGCCGTTAAAATAAAAGCTGTTTTGGCGGGTGCGCCAGATCTGGTAGCCATAGCCATAGGATGAGGGTACCAGATGACCTTCGCTATCCGTATCAATCAAATTGCTGGTGGCTGCCTGCAGATATTCTTTATTCAGAAGCTGCTCCCCTTCCCATTCCCCCAGATTCATGGTGAATAGAACCATACGAGCCAGATCCTCGGCCTTACACATCACCGCAGAGTCTCCCCAGGAATGGCCGCCGGGACACTTCAAACAATAAGCTTCCTTGGAAACACCGATCTTGTCAAAGACTTTTCCCCGCAGATAATCCATCAAGCTCATGCCCGTCAGATCTTCCACCAGAGAACCAAGAACAAAGGAACCCCAACTGTCATACACAAAAGTTGCGCCCGGAATACGGCTGGTCCCGCCATTACCACTCTCATCAAAATATGCTTTCAGACGATCCTTGGGTGCCAAATCAAACCAAAAACTATGTTCATCTGGGAAACCGGTGCTCATCATCAGCATATCCCGCACAGTCTGATATTTCACATTGCCGCCCACATTTTCAACGATCTCAGGATCAAACAGATCCACGATCTTGTCCGTCAGCGCGAGCTTTCCTTCCTGCTCCAGGAACCCGATGACAATGCTCACAAAGCTCTTACTCACAGAATACATGCGGTGCAGAAAATCCTTGTGGAATGGCGCCCAGTAATTTTCATAAAAAATCTTGCCGTGTCGGATCATGATTACGTTATGAGTGGACAAATGGGCCCGCTCTAATACACTGATATACTTTTGAACATCCGCTGAAGAAACACCTACTTGCTCAGGTAAAACTCGTTCTAGCATCTTACACGTCTCCTTTTATCGTATTGATACATCGTACACATCCTGCATATTATTGGTATGAAAATAATTCATTAATGTCTTTGGGGTTGTAGTCTCCAGCATGGCATCCGCAGGAACCCGGTCCGGCTGCCGGTGGTTCAGTGCTGCGAAAACACGCTCCCTACTCGTCATAATCGTCCCTCCTTCTTGTCGTCATTATAACATTGCCCGGGCTTGCTTTCAAGTCTTTTTTGCGTTATAATAATAAAGTAGTTTTTACAAGGAGGACTAGCCATGAAGATTATTATTCTGGATCGCTGTACTGTCACAAAGGGGGATGTGGACCTGACCCCTCTGGAACAATACGGTACCGTGGAATATTATGATATTTTAACCAAACCAGAAATCATTTGTGTCGCTAAAGATGCGGATGCGATTATTTGTAATAAAGCCATTATTGACCGGGAAATTATGGAGAATACCTCTATTCGTTTTGTTGGGCTGTTTGCCACCGGTTATAATAATATCGACACCACTGCCGCTCATGAGTTGGGTATTGTGGTGTGTAATGTACCGGGATACTCCACCGATTCTGTGGCTCAGCTGACCATTTCCCTGCTGCTGGAACTGGCGGGCAACACCTCTCGTTATGTCCAGTCCGTGGCTGCGGGGGACTGGATGAAGTCCAAGCAATTCTCTTATTTTGCTTATTCTATTAATGAGGTAGCTGGAAAGACTCTGGGGCTGTATGGACTTGGGGCCATCGGCTCGGCAGTGGCCCGTATCGGACAGGCCCTGGGTATGAAGGTCATCGCCTGTACCCGCACCCCTAAGGATGTGCCGGGTGTGGAATTGGTTGGTGCCGATGAACTATTTCGCCGCAGCGACTTTTTGTCACTGCATTGCCCACTGACACCAGAGACAACTAAGTTAGTTAATGAGCGTACTTTGTCGCTGATGAACCCCTCTTCCTTTATCATCAATACGGCGCGAGGCGGTTCCATTGACGAGGCAGCCTTGGCCTCGGCGCTGAACCTCGGGCAGATTGCCGGGGCTGCGCTGGACGTACTGACTGTTGAGCCCATGGCTGAGGATTGTCCCCTGCGGGGTGCTAAGAATTGTATCATGACACCCCATGTGGCCTGGGCATCCATCGAAGCCCGTACCCGCTTGATCGGAATGGTGGGCAAAAACCTGCAGGCTTTTATAGATGGTACGCCTATAAATTGTGTGTGAATATTCTTGCAATTCTTCTACCATTATGGTATCCTCTTATTGGAGGTGATGCCATGACGGCAGAAGAATTTATTATTAATGAAGAAAAGTTGGCGGGTGTTGTGGAGTACAGCCTGTGCTGGAAAAGGACTCATCCTGGGAGTGACAAGCGCTATCCTTACATCAAGTACCCCGGAGGAAAGTGGAAGTATGTACCGGAGGAGGAAAGGGCTGAGGTTGAGGCAAAATGGGAAGAAAAGTGCCGGCTGAAGGAAGAACGCCGCGTTTTTCGGGCTAACCTAAAGGCCATGAGCCGAGCAGAGCGCAAGGACTTTCACCAACAAGTGAAGTTGTTGAGGATTATACAGTCCATCAATATGTCCGGCAATACCAGTCAGATGGCCAATGGCGACACGCGGGACTCCAAAAGCGAAGTGATCGTCAGCGATATCATCGAGCGCTTGGGGCTGCCTTACGTGCATACGCCAGGTATTGTAGCCAACTACAAGTTTTATGCCCCGGACTT
>JAFUJY010000214.1 GCA_017467985.1 Bacillota bacterium | reverse complement strand
CTCGCTTATAAGCCAGCAGGTCGAAATCTACAGGCCACCACAGCAGACCTTCATGAATTACGAAGGAGTCTGCATTGGAGAAAGATGCACATACTACATACCACAGAGGATAGGCACAGATGAAGATCATCAGAACCATGAAGGCAACGTTAAATACATTAAAGATCTCTTCACCACGGCTGCGCTTAATCTTGTTAGAAATTTTATTCTTAGCCATTGCTTTACCCTCCTTACCACAGACTGGTCTCGCTCAGCTTCTTGGAAACGGTGTTTGCCAAGATAACCAGAGAGAAGTTAACTACAGAGTTAAACAGACCAACGGCTGCAGAGTAAGAGTACTGTCTCATTGTCAAACCGTAACGGTATACGAATGAGGAGATAACGTCAGAATCATCATAGATTGCTTCGTTATACAACAGAATGATCTTCTCATGACCTACGCTCATGATCTGACCGCAACGCATGATAAACATGGTTACGATGGTAGGAATAATAGACGGAAGAGTTACATGAACTGTCTGCTTCCAACGGCCAGCACCGTCGATCTTAGCAGCTTCATACAACTGCATATCGATACCGGTCAGCGCTGCCAGGTATACGATGGAACCCCAGCCCACACCCTGCCAGATATTGGACAGAACATAGATGGGCAGGAACAGATTACCATGATTCAGCATGTTATCAGGTGCATAGCCGAAGAAACCGGCGATGTAAGTAATAACACCATCACGGGCAACGAAGTCACGAATCATACCACACAGTACAACCATGGAGATGAAGTGGGGCATGTATGTAACGGTCTGTACCACACGAGGGAACCACTTGCCGCGCAGCTCGTTCATCAGCAGCGCGAAGAAGATAGGTGCCGGGAAACCGAAAATCAAAGTTGCAAAACTGATTCTCAGAGTATTGGCCAAACGGGACAGGAAGAAAGGACTCTGGAAGAAAGCAATGAAATGCTTAAAACCGACCCAATCACTTCCCCAAATACCGGCACGGGGACGGAAATCCTGGAACGCAATCATCAAGCCGGCCATGGGCTTATACTGGAACAGGATAAAATAAATGATAACAGGAAGAATCAGAATGTACAATTCGCGGTTCTTCCAAATACGCGTAGCCAACGGCTTGTTGGACGCATACATATCTTTTGCCATAAGAGCCGCCTCCTAAATTAAGGTTATCACGTAGCTTTTATTTTAGACGAGCCTGCCAAAAAAATTCGGCAGGCTCATCTTGGTAACGGTGCAAGAAGATATTAAATTCTTCCGCTACGTTGATTAATTAACGAGCGTCGTAACGATCAACAGCAGCCTGCTGCAGCTCGATAGCACGAGACAGACCCATGCTCTCCAGAGTAGCCAGGTAGGAATCCCAGTCAGCTTCTACATCAGCGGTACCAGCGAACCAAGCACCGTAAGAAGTCTTAACCTGAGTATCCAGGTTGTTGATAATGGTAGCATACTCGGTAGCTTCTTCAGCAGTCAGGGTTACCGGAGGAATCAGAGTAGACTGGCTATCCTGATAGTCGTTCCAGTTATACAGAGCCTGCTTCTGAACAGGAGATGCATAGTAAGCAAAGATGTAACCAGGATCCTGTGCACCGGGGAAGCTCATGTTAGCACGACCGCCAGCTGCCATGGAGGTAGCGATGGAAGCGAAGCCATTCTCGGCATAGTTCATGGTCTTCTCGGAGTAGGTAGGATCACCATTCTCATCGTAGGTGTAGTCAGAACCGAAGTTCAGGATCAGATGTCCTTCTTCGCTGAAGCCCCAGTTCAGAACAGCCATAGCCAGTTCCGGATGCTCACAGTCAGCGGTGATAGCGCCGTGAGACTTAGAAGTGGTAGCATAGTCATAAGAAGCACCAGCGTAGTGAGGAGTGTCACCTTCGTTAGCAACCAGGAAGTTGATGGTATCAAACTTGATGGTGGAAACATACTTGGAAGGATCGGTCTCAACAGCCTGAACATAGGTACCCAGGTCGCCGCCGCCTGCGCCGTAGATGAATGCGGTCTTACCATTCAGCATAGCCTCGGTACGGGTGTTCTTGTCGATGGACAGAGAGTCCGGATGCAGCAGGCCTTCATTCTTCCACTGTACAGCGGTCTTCATGAATTCCTTGAAGCCTTCTTCAGCATAACCGTACTTGATCTCGGTAGTGTCGTAATCACGATACATACCAGCACGGAAGTTGTAAGCGGAGCCCAGCAGGTTGATAACTTCACCCAGAGAACGGCCCAGCATGGGGTATTCAATACCTTCAACAGCCTTAACCTTGGTCAGAGCGTCGTACATCTCATCAACAGTGCTGATGGTGGTGTAATCAACGCCAGCAGCCTCGAACAGGTCAGCACGTACGATAGGACCGGAAGTACACTGCAGGTACTTGGAACCACGGATAAAGGGTACACAGTAGTAGTTACCGGAGTCATCCTTAACCTGCTTGTCGATCTGAGGATTGTCCTGCAGGAACTGCCACAGGTCAGCACCATTGGTGTAGGGCTGAATCAGGTCGTTCAGGTAAGTCAGCAGACCGTCAGCTTCAGCAGCTACGGGGCCACCGGGATATGCGTTAGCCCACTCCCACTCAACTACATCAGGCAGTTCAGCGGATACGGACATAACACCAAATGCTTCACTGGAACCGTCGGACTCGATCCACTCGATACCAACGCCAGTGTACTCCTGCATGTTCTTTGCCCACTCGGTATCAGCTACAGTACCAACACCGTTAGCAACGTTGTTGGGCAGAGCTACCCACCATCTCAGGGTGTAACCGTCGGACTCAACAGGATAAGCAACATAAGAAGAACGTGCAATGTTCATTTCGCCGGTATACTCAATAGCATCCAGCAGTTCGTAAGGCTTCTCTTCCTCAGTCTTAGAGGACTCTTCTGCCTTAGAAGTCTCTGTCTTAGAGGTTTCGGTCTTGGAAGTCTCAGTCTTAGAGGACTCCTCGCCGCCACCCTGACAGCCAGCCAGGCAGCTAACTACCATAGCCATAGCCAGTAAAACAGCTAAAAACTTTTTCATGTTTTTACCTCCTAAAATAATAACAAAAAATCACAACAACTCGCACCGTTATTGTAGTACTATTATATCATTACTCACAAAAAATGTAAAGCTTTTTTTGATACTTTTAACATTATTTCATTTTTATCCGTATTTTCCAGTACAATTCTATACAGGATGTACATGGAGAAAATTTTCATTTCATCAAAAAATTTTCACTTCTACAGCAAACCGCTGAATTTCTCAGCGGTTGTCCAATAATTGTTTAATTATTTCCAGCGCCTTTCCCCGGTGGGAAATGGCGTTTTTTTCATCCGGCGTCAGCTGAGCCATGGTCTTATTATACTCGGGAACAAAAAAGATAGGATCATACCCAAAGCCGCCCTCACCCGCCGGTTCCCAGGCAATGCTGCCCTCCACCGTGGCATAAGCTTCTACCACACTTTCATCGGGTAAAACTGCCACTACCGCGCAGGCATAACGGGCGCCCCGATTGACCGGATATTCCTTCATTTGATCCAGAATAATGCCGTTCTTGATGTCATAAGGGGTGTCCTCCCCCAAATACCGGGCAGAATATACCCCCGGCGCTCCGTCAAACGCATCAATCTCCAGGCCGGAATCATCCGCAATTGCAATGGCTGCAATCCCACGATTCTTCAGTTCCTGAGCCAGCGCCTGGGCCTTAATCCGGGCATTGGCAGCAAAGGTGGTGCCGTTTTCTTCTACAGATACTGCTACCCCTTCTTCCTTCATGGAAGTCACCTGCCAGCCCTGCAAAATCTCCTTAAATTCCCGCACTTTACCCGCATTACCGGTGGAAATTACCATTTTCTTCATACTATTCCTTCCCCTTATATCGATATCGATTTTGTGGACGTCCTACCTTGCCATACTGCACTTCTACACTCAGCACCTGTTCTTTTTCCATGCGCTCCAAATAGCGCCGGGCCGTAATTCTGGATAGTTTTACAACCGCTGCCAATTCCCCGGCAGTAAAGCTCATATCGCTGTTTTCCCGGGTATACTCCAGAATTCTTTTGTAAGTATGTTCGCTAAATGCATATTCTTTTTTTGCTGAACCGGGCCGATTCATACTCAGGTCCCCAAAGAAAAACTCATCCAGCCGCTCCTGATCCAGTACATCATCGGGTGTAATCCCTTCCTTAAAGGTGCGGTAACGCAGCAAACCTTCACGAAAACGCCCGTATGTAAAGGGCTTCAGGATGTAATCGATCGTCCCGTACTGCATCAGTTTTAAGAAAGTAATGTAAGAACGATCCCCCGTAACAATAATGAAATCAAGAAATTTCTTTTGTCCTCTCAAATATTCAATCCAATCTGCAAAATTGCCATCCTGCAGTGCCGTCTCCCCCACAACAAGCTGGATTCCACCTGCTGCGTATAATTTCTTGAGTTCTTTCAGAGACTCCGCCCTGCCTATTACCTGGAAGCCTTCTATTTTTCTGATATAATCAGCCAAAATAGCCTGCACCATGGGATCCCTTTCCAGAATTGCCACGCCGATCATTGCCGTTCATCCTTTCTCATCAGTCTCACATATATAATTTTTCGTTACACAATTATACAACCTTAGTTTACCATATTCTTTTTGCAATTACAACTATTTTTCTAATTTTTTCTTGCCCCATGTTCAAAACTTGACAGATTCCCTCCTTTGGGCTATAATGGAAATATACATTATATATAGGAGGTCTCTTATGTTTCCTGGATTTATTAATATTCATCAGTTTGCAGATGCCAGTGTAAATGGCACCGACTGGACCAATTCTTTCAAGCAGGCTTTTGCTGAGGCTGCCAAGTGCGGCGGCGGCACCATTTATGTACCCGCAGGCAATTACCCCACTCGCTCCATCGAGATGGTCAGCAACACTACTCTGTATGTGGATAATGGTGCAACCATTAATTTCACTGATGATATCGAGAATTATGAACTAATTGATACTGAGTTTGAGGGTCTGTCCTCTAAGGCTTACAAGCCTCTGGTTCATGCGGATCATGCTGAAAATATCGCTATTGTGGGTCAGGGTACCCTGAACGGTAATGGTCAGCGTTGGTGGAGTGAGCTGAAGGCCCGCAACCTGAAATATGTTCGTCCCTACATGATCAATTTCCAGTATTGTAAGAACATTAAGCTGGAGGATGTAACCATCACCATGTCCCCGTCCTGGACTGTTCATCCTCTGTACTGCGACAACATGCTGGTTCGCGGTATTACAATTAAGAACCCCGCTGATTCTCCCAACACCGACGGTATTGACCCCGACGGTACCAAGAATCTGCGCATTCTGGACTGTACCATCGACGTTGGTGATGACTGTATCGCCATCAAGTGCGGTACCGAAGACACCCCCAACAGACAGCCCAGTGAAAACATCACCATCACCGGCTGTACCATGCTCCACGGCCACGGTGGCGTAGTTCTGGGTTCTGAGATGAGCGGCGGTATCCGCAACATCACCATTTCCAACTGCGTATTCTATGAGACTGACCGTGGTATCCGTGTAAAGACCCGTCGTAAGCGCGGCGGCGCCGTTGAGGACGTGGTTGTTTCCAACATCGTGATGGATAAAGTACTGTGTCCCTTCGTATTTAATATGTACTATTTCTGCGGTAAGGACGGCAAGATGAAGCATGTTTGGGATAAGAACCCCTATCCCGTTGATGAAGGTACTCCGGTTCTGCGCAATGTTCAGATCAACAACATCATCGCTAAGAACATCACCTCTGCTGCCGGTTTCATCTATGGTCTGGCTGAGCAGTATGTTGAAAACATTCAGTTCACCAACTGTACTGTTTCTATGGATCCCAATGGCGAGCCCGCTGTTCCCGCTATGTTGGATGGTGTAGACCCCATGCAGGCGGCTGGTTTCTATGTAAGAAACGCCTCTGGTCTGGTATTTAACAACGTAGTGATCAAAAATGCAAAGGGCGAGATTTACGACTTTGACGATACCGTTGAAGCTGTAATTAACTAAGTCTTTTTATAGGAGTGGGCTGTGAAAAGGGATTTTCACAGCCCATTTTATAGTTGCCCCCTTAAAATGGTCAAACACGTGGGCAGTTTGCCCCCTTAAATCGGCAAAATACGGGGGCGTGCCCACCAAAAATGCCTAATTACGGGGGCGTGCCCACCAAAAACATCAAAACACGTGGGCATTCTGCCCACCGAAAAAGCCCAACTGCGTGGGCAGAACGGAGGTTCATATGATTCTTTCAATTCTTGATTATACCGCCCTCTCCTGCGACACTCAGGACTGGACTGCAGCTTTTGCCCAGGCCATTTGCGACCTGACAAAACAAGGCGGCGGCACTTTATATGTTCCCGCCGGGACATACCCCAGCTTTTCCATTGAGCTGAAAAGCAATATCACCCTGTATCTGGACAATGGTGCCACCATCTTGTTCCACGACGACATCGAAAAGTACCCACGGCTCATGCTGGAGGCGGAGGGACGCCTGCTGGAGTCCTACAAGCCCCTGCTCTTTGCGGATCATGCTGAAAATATTGCCGTCAAGGGACAAGGCACCCTCAATGGCCAGGGCCAGTGCTGGTGGGAAGCCCATCGTAACCGTACCATCAACTATTACCGCCCCTGTCTGATCCAATTCCAGCACTGCCGCAACGTTACTCTGCAGGATATCACCGTCACCAATTCACCCTTTTGGACGGTGCATCCCCTGTACTGCGACAATGTATGGATCTGCGGTCTGAATATTATCAACCCGCCGGATTCTTCCAACACCGACGGTATTGACCCGGACAGCTGCACCAATGTGCGCATTCTGGATTGCACCATCGATGTGGGCGATGACTGTATCGCCATCAAGTGCGGCACCGAGGCTCTGGAGAATCCTAAGCCCAGCGAAAATATCACCATCACCGGTTGTACCATGCTCCATGGTCACGGCGGCGTGGTACTGGGTTCCGAAATGAGCGGCGGCATCCGCAATGTGGTCATCTCCAACTGTGTATTTTACGAGACGGATCGAGGCATCCGCATCAAAACCCGTCGCCGTCGCGGCGGTATTGTGGAGGACATCACCGTTTCCAACATCGTCATGGACAAGGTTCTGTGTCCCTTTGTGGTAAATCTTTTCTACTGGGGCGGCAAAATCGGTAAACAGCCCTTTGTTTCTGACCGCAATCCTGCGCCTGTGGATGCAGGCACCCCTCTGGTACATAATATCCAAATCAACAACATCATTGCGAAAAATGTCACTTCCTGTGCTGCCTTTCTCACCGGTCTGCCGGAGCGCTCCATCGAAAACGTCCAGTTTACCAACTGTACCGTGACCATGGATGCTTCCGCCAAGCCGGAACTTCCCGCCATGCTGCTGGGAATTGATCCCATGGCCGGCGCCGGATTCTATGTGCGTAATGCCTCTGGCATCGTATTTGACAATGTGGTTTTGAAAAATGCGGTAGGACCGGACTATGACCTGGACGAGACCGCCGAAATAATTAGGAGGTAAGATTGAAAGCTGCGCTTTCAATCTCGGTTTTGTGGCTTTCGCCGCCCTGAGGGGCGTCGATTTTGCTTCGCAAAACCAGCCCCAATTCCCGAAGAAAGGAGAGGCTTTCGCACAGCGAAAGCCATGACTAAAGCTATGATTAAAGAACTGTTATCTGAACGCAATCTTCCCCCGCTGGGCAGCCGCAGTGAGATGTTGGACATTTTGCTGAAGGAGGAGTACGGTTATTTGCCCGCTGCGCCTGAAAAGCTCAGCTGGACTCCCCGAAATCTGAATGATCCCTGCTTTTGTGCAGGTAAGGCCACGCTGAATATCCTGGATATGACTGTCACAGTCAACGGGACGGACTTCACCTGGCCGGTATATGTGGTGATTCCCACCGCCCCCGGCCCTCATCCCTTCTTCATTCACATTAACTTCCGCGACAACGTACCCGATCAGTACATGCCCACCGAAGAACTGGTGGATCGCGGCTTTGCAGTGCTTTCCTTCTGCTACAATGATGTGACTCGCGACAATAATGATTTCACCGATGGCCTAGCGGGCATTCTGTACCCCGATGGCAAGCGTGGCCTGACGGACGGCGGCAAGATCGCCATTTGGGCATGGGCCGCCCAGCGGGTAATGGATTACGCCCAGACTGTGGAAAAGTTGGATAAAAAGGTGGCTGTTGTCTGCGGTCACTCCCGCCTGGGCAAGACTGCTCTCTTGGCAGGTGTCACTGACGAACGCTTCACCTATGTATTTTCCAACGACTCCGGCTGCAGCGGTGCCGCTATTTCCCGAGGTAAAGTGGGTGAAACCGTCGCCGCCATTACTCAGCGGTTCCCCTACTGGTTCTGCGAAAAGTATGCCAGCTATGCCAACAGTGAAGACACCATGCCTTTCGATCAGCATTATCTGACCGCTCTGGTGGCTCCCCGGAAACTATATGTGGCCAGTGCCTCCCTGGATGAGTGGGCAGATCCAAACTCTGAATATCTGTCCTGCTTTGCCGCATCCCAGGCTTATGAACAGCTGGGTCTGATCGGTTTTGTGGCCGCTGACCGCCTGCCTGCCGTTGGCGACTGCTTCCACGAGGGCAATATCGGTTATCATATGCGTCCCGGCATGCATTATTTAGGCCGCGAAGACTGGAATCATCTGATTGATTTTATTCAGAAACATGAAGGTTAAACATATTCCTGCACCTAACAAGGGAGCTGTCTCACTGAGACGGCTCCCTTATATATATAACAGCAGTTTTGGATACCGCCAACTGAGAATTCTCAGTTGAGACGAGCGTTTTTGCACGTTAATTGATACCGCCAACTGAGAATTATCAGTTATGACGATCATTTTTACCGGTGGTCTTCACTTCCGCCGCAGCGGCATGGGCCTGCACCCATTGAACGTGATTTTTCTGGGCAAACTCCTTACATTCGTACGCCCATTGCCGGTAATTGTCGCTCAAAAATTCCGTCTGTCCATGCACCATATCCAGAAAATTAAAATCCAAATTGGTAAAACCAGCGTCAATAACAGGCTGAATCCCCTTGAGAAATGGTGTCTTACCAGTGATATCGTATTTATAATGAACGGATGTGGCTAACTTATATGCCATAAGCCTTACCTCCTTTTTTGAGTATAATACCATACCCTCGGGCAAAAAACATTCAACAAAAGTGTCCTAAAATTATAAAATAAGAGTCCCCGGCCCTGTGTCATGCGCGACTTCTTTCCGT
>JAFUJY010000213.1 GCA_017467985.1 Bacillota bacterium | reverse complement strand
ATCTGGACCTGGGACCGGTGGAGGCAGATCGCTGGCTTCATCATGAGGCTCCCCGCAGCTGGCCCTGTCTGCTGATGAGAATGGACACCTGGACCAATATTCTGCCCTTGTGGGCGGGTATTGCCACACCGGAACAGGCTGAGCGAGCTGCTAAACGGTTGATGGACCCGGCCACTTACCTGGGTGAATATGGTGTGCGCACTTTGTCCAAGCTGGAGCCCATGTATAATCTGAAGGCTACCAATAATCCCTCCAACTGGTTGGGGCCGGTGTGGGGAATCTCTAACTACATGTCCTTCCGGGCCATGCAGCGCTGCGGTTTGGAAGCAGAGGCCACGGAGCTGGCAAAGCGCAGTGTGGCACTGTTTGCCAAGGATATTGAAGAGACTGGAACCATGCACGAGTTTTATAATCCGGATACAGGTTACGGCATCCGTACCCCGGATTTCCAGAACTGGAACTGTCTGGTGCTGAATATGATTGCCTATCTTGAAGGAAGAGCGCAAGTTACAGAATTTTAATGGAATAGTGCTTGCCGAAACGAACAATCTATGGTACAATGTAATTAAGAATGTCCAAGCTGAATGTATTCCGCTTGGGAAAACTAATATTATTTATAAAGGAGAGGTTTCCAATGAAAATTGCTCTTATTATGGAAAACAGCCAGGCTGCAAAGAACGAGCTGGTTGTAACCGCACTGAAGAAGGTTGTTGAGCCCATGGGCCACGAAGTATTTAACTATGGTATGTACGGCGCTGAGGATCCGGCTCCTCTGACCTATGTACAGAATGGTATTCTGGCAGCTATCCTGCTGAACTCCGGCGCAGCTGATTTCGTTATCACTGGTTGTGGTACCGGCGAAGGCGCTATGCTGGCTTGTAACTCCTTCCCCAAGGTACTGTGCGGTCATGTACAGTCTCCTCTGGATGCTTATCTGTTCTCTCAGGTTAACGATGGTAACTGTGTAGCTCTGCCTTTTGCTGAGAACTTTGGTTGGGGCGGCGAGCTGAAGCTGGAGTACATTTTCGAGAAGCTGTTCTGCGCACCCGGTGGCGGCGGCTATCCCAAGGAAAGAGTTATTCCTGAGCAGCGCAATAAGAAGATTCTGGATGCCGTTAAGGAAGTTACCCATGTTGACCTGGTAACCATTCTGAAGAATCTGGATCAGGATCTGGCTAAGGGCGCTATTGCCGGTGAGCATTTCCAGGAAATGTTCTTTGCTAACTGCAAGTGCGACAAGATCGCTGCAGCTGTTAAGGAACTGTTGGCTTAATTCGTTAAAAGAAAAGAGCGCCGGCCCAGGTCGGCGCCCTTTTGATTATTTTGGAGGTTTTTATGAGAACTAAGGGCGACTTTACGCTGCCCGGCGAGTCCGGATATGAGCAGCTGACGTTAAAAATGGCTGAAAAGTGGGGCGCTGACGTCATTCGTGATAGTGACGGAACCAAGCTGTCCGACGAAATTTTAGAGGCGGGATACGGCATTTACTCTACCATTTGTATTATCCGCGATCATAACGAATGGGCAAAAAAGCACCAGAACATGCAGCAGCAGAGCTTCCTGATGGCAGGCCCTGTTTGTGCAGAAGGTGAGGAGTTGACCATTGGTTTGATGGATCAGTTTTTCGAAGAACAGTTTAAGATCAACGAAGAAAGTGCCTCCATCGCTTACTGGCAGGTATTTGACCGTACCACCAATACAGAAGTGGCTCGCGAGAACTGGACTTACGCGGATGGTAAGGTAACCATCAAGAACTGCACACCTTGGCACGAGTATACGGTGAACTTCCTGGCCTTCCGTATTTGGGAAGAGATTTCCATGTACAATCATGTGACCAACAACTGGGATAAGGAGCATCTGATGCAGATCGATCCCCGTCATCCTGAAGTTCGGGAGTATATGTTGGCCTGGATGAAGCAGTGGTGTGAAGAACATCCCATGACTACGGTAGTGCGTTTTACTTCTTTGTTCTATAACTTTGTTTGGATTTGGGGTAAGGATCCTCGCTGCTCCAATCGTTATACCGACTGGGGTTCCTATGACTTTACCGTAAGCCCCCTGGCACTGGCAGAGTTTGAAAAGGAATATGGCTATGCCATCACCTCCGAGGACTTCATCAACCAGGGTAAGCTGCATGTTACCCACATGCCCGGCGGCGACAAGAAGAAGGACTGGATGGCCTTTATCAATCGTTTTGTGGTGGATTTTGCCAAGCAGCTGATTGATATCGTGCATGAATATGGTAAGAAGGCTTATGTATTCTATGATGATAGCTGGGTAGGTCTGGAGCCTTACAGCGACACATTTAAGGAGTTTGGTTTTGACGGCCTGATCAAGTGCGTATTCTCCGGTTACGAGGCACGTCTGTGTGCCGGTGTTCCGGATGTGACTCATGAGCTGCGTCTGCATCCCTATCTGTTCCCCGTTGGTTTGGGCGGCGCTCCCACTTTCATGGAGGGCGGCAACCCCACATTGGATGCTAAGAAGTACTGGATGAGCGTTCGTCGTGCCCTGCTGCGTCAGACCGTTGACCGCATTGGTCTGGGCGGATATCTGCACTTGACCGAGCCCTTCCCGGATTTCCAGGATGAAATTGAAAATATCGCCGATGAGTTCCGTGACATTAAGGCCCTGCATGCGGCTGGTGGTCCCGAGAACTTAAAGGCTAAAGTGGCTGTGCTGCATTACTGGGGTAAGCTTCGTTCCTGGACATTGTCCGGACATTTCCATGAGACCTGGATGCATGACCTGATTCATGTGAACGAGGCGCTGTCCGGTTTGCCCGTTGAAGTGGATTACATCAGCTTTGAAGATGCCAAGGCAAAGGATCTGAGCGAGTATGCCGTTATCATTAATGCCGGTTGGCAGGGTAATGCCTGGAGCGGCGGCGATGCTTGGCAGGATGATGAACTGGTGGCTAAGCTGAACGCCTGGACCGCTGCCGGTGGTACATTTATCGGTGTAAATGAGCCCTCCGCAGTAGAAGGTTATCATACCCGCTTCCGCATGGCCAGTGTCCTGGGTGTGGACCTGGATCGTGGCGAGAGAGTTTGTCATGGTCGTTGGGCCTTTGATGTTTGTGAAGACGCTCAGCTGATGCCCGCGGGCTGTGAGTGGAAGGAAAAGACAGGTCTGTACCTGACTGATGGTAAGGCTAAGGTTTATGCCGCTGTAAATGGTCTGCCTGCCTTTACGATTCATGAGTTTGGTAAGGGACGCGGCGTTTACATGGCCAACTTCGAGAAGAACCTTTCTTCCATCCGTCTGCTGCTGAACATCCTGCTGATGGCCGGTGGTCAGAAGGCAGAAGAGGCTTATGTCACCGATAATCCGGTGGTAGAGGCCGCCTGGTTCCCGGTGGATCAGAAGATCGTTATGATCAATAACTCTGAGGAGACCCAGACTGCCAGCGTTATGGTAAAGGGTCAAAGAATAGAAGCAACAATTGAGCCTTTGGGTAGTTTTTATTATCAGGTATAAAAGTGTGGCAGGTCGGGGGAAACCTTGGCCTGCCATGTGTTTTAGTTAGTAGTATACAGAACGGATGAAAAATCAACAAAGGAGGCGAAAAGAGTGCCAGAAGAATATACCAATATTAAAGTAGAAGAAATTCCCGTCAAAGAGAATAAAAATTGGGAAGAGCGAAATACATTTAAGATTGTATCTCAAGTGGGATATTTATTAGGGGTTCCTCAATATATTTTTGAACGAGAGGGTGAACCGCTGCAGATAGAGCGATATAACCGGCTGGAAAAGAATAAAAATGCTAGATTGGTGCGTAACTTGTGTATTTTACGGACTGTAATGATGAAAAAGTATAAAAGTATTCAGGATAAGATGAAGTTCGAATACAAAACTTTGCAGAGTATTGAAGAAATTCCTCAAGACATACTGCAGATGCTGCGAGAGGATGGTATTGAAATCCTAAAATCTAAAAGTACAATAGACGATTACTTATTCAATATTAATCAGTTAATATCGGATAGAATTAATAATTGCAGAGATATTTTTCCACTGTGGCTAAATTGGTCTTATGTTCGGAGCCTATTCATTATGCCTAATGGAACAAAGGAAAATGGTATAAAAGAAGCAATGGATCTTTTTTACGAACAACGGGAAGTATATCCGTATGCTCTGTATTTAAATTGGAAACCCAGAGATGCAGGTAATATTTTATATAACGATAAAAAATTTGTGACATTGTTATATGGATGGAATAATGATTCATTTAAGGATTTTAGTAAAGTGTCGGATGTGGGAAATACAACAAAAAAGAGCATATACGATTTTTTGGATGATAGCGAACGAACTGTTGTCGTAGTTGATTGTGAAAATTCAGATCCATATAAATTATGTGCGACGTTGAGTGATTTCAAGCAAGATGCCATTAAGAAGATTAAGAAAATTATGCTTTTTAATGACGTTCACGCAGCTTCTGGCTGGAATATGTTGGAAGATTATACCATAGTACCTGTAGAACACCTAATGGTAGAACGTATTAAGGAAAATAAGTCTTTGGTAGACATTCGCTTGACAGCTGGTACCTGCAAAGAGTTTTATCAAAATGAAGTGGATTCATTTATTATTGTTTCCAGCGATTCGGACTATTGGGGATTGATATCGTCATTGCCGGAAGCTCGTTTTTTAGTAATGATCGAACGTGAAAAATGTGGGCCTGATATGAAGACAGCTATGATTAATTCAGGGATCTTCTACTGTTATATTGATGATTTTTATTCAGGAGATACGGATATAAAGATGAATGCGTTAGTGCGGGAAATATATCGCTATCTAAAAGATGCAATACATTTGAATGTAAATGAAATGCTGGATAAGGCATTTTTCTCCACTCGAATTGTGATGTCCGAGGCGGAGAAAAGCCAGTTCTACAATCGCTACATAAAGCCAATGCACCTGATTATTGAAAAGGAGGGCAATGTTAAAATTCAACTGCAGAGTAAATGAGGGAAAAAAAGACCGCCCCGGTGGCAAGGGGCGGCAGCCATTTGGCTGATCACATAATAGAGGAAAACAGAATGTATGGACAGGTGCGGTTTATTTCAGAAGCCGCACCTTTTTAATTTATGGTAATGTCGCCGGAGATGGTGACAACACTCAATTGCTGCGGACCGATACCGTAGCAGTATTGATGATTGCTTCGGCGGCTGGTGGGCAGATCCCCATCAATGTCACCGGAGCGGCTGCGCAGTTCCACAGAAAAACGATCCAGAGAGGGGACTGTCAGTTCCACACTGCCGCTGTTGGAGCGGATTTCAATATTGCCCTGAATATCCTGGGGGCAAAGGGAAATATCGCCGGAAAGAGTGGTACTTTGCAGGCTGCCGCTCATGGAAACGATATTGCCTTCCACATCGCCGCTGGTACTTTTTAAGGTAATGTTGGCAGCACAGGTGCCGATTTCGGAACTGATGTCGCCGCTGGTGGAGGCCGCAGTGATGTTGCCGAGGCAGGAGTGAACGTTTAACTCAATGTCTCCGGAGATGGAAGTGACACTGACATTTTCTAATTTATGACTTTCCAGAGAGATGTCTCCGGAAACGGTCTTGGCCTGAAGATCCCGGGCGCGCTGTACATACAGTTCCAGATCGCCGCTGGTGCTATGGAAAATGGCTTCGCCATGGACTTCATCCACGGTTATATCGATGTCCTCTACGGTGGTGATGTGCATGTCGCCTTGGCAGGACTGAACATTAACCTTAATGTCGCCGGTCGTACTTTTTAGGCGCATACAGTCGGGAGTGAGGTCTGTCACCTCAATGTCGCCTAAAGTGGAGTTTACATCAAGATTAGGCTGAAGATCGGGAACGCGGACATGGATGAAAGTGTTGTGATTGCGAGTAGGATGTACCGTATTGTGCTGGTTGATGATCAGTGTACCATCTGCACACTGTACGGTCAGTCCGGGAATGTGAATGTCATATTCCACATAAGTAAAATCATCTTCAGACTCGTCGATGGTAATGTCCGGAGAGGCCACATTAATGCGGATATTTTTGATTACATCCTCCGGCGGGAAGGTCAGAGTTTCGGTTTCATGGGAAGAGGTAGATCCAAAGTTGATGTTTAAGGACTCCAAAGAAGAGGCAAGACCATCAAAAATACTGCGCATACTCTTGGAAAAAGCTTTGCCGTCAAAGGCTTTGCT
>JAFUJY010000212.1 GCA_017467985.1 Bacillota bacterium | reverse complement strand
TATATATTCCCATGTCCAGTGGTCTGAGTGGGTCTTGCAGCACAGCTACTATGCTGTCACAGGAGTATGATGGCCGCGTACATGTGGTAGATAATCAGCGCATTAGTGTACCCCTGCGCCAGTCAGTACTGGACGGTAAGCAACTGGCTTCTAAGGGATATACGGGAGCTCAGATTAAGCAAATGCTGGAAGAGGCGAAACACGAGAGCAGTGTGTATATTATGGTAGATACTCTGAAATACTTAAAAAAGGGTGGACGTATTACACCTGCTGCGGCAGCGTTGGGGACTTTGCTGAGGATTAAGCCTGTACTGCAGATTCACGGGGAAAAATTAGACGCTTTTGCTAAGGTGAGAACCGTACAGCAGGCGAAGTATCTGATGATCACCGCGTTGAAAAACGACATTGAAAAATGTGTTGGAAAGGATGCCGATCCATCCCAATATCATTTGGAGATTGCCCATACATGCAATCTGGAAGCAGCTCTGGAATTAAAAGAACAATTGAAAGAAACTTTCCCCGGATGCGGTGAGATATATGTGGATCATTTGTCATTGAGCGTGTCATGTCATGTGGGTCCTGGAGCTCTTGGCGTCGGGTTTAGTAAAGTAATTACGAAATAACGAGAACGGTGTGCTTTGTCACGCCGTTTTTTAGGAGGGAGCATATGTTTAGTATGAAATCCGGTGGGAGGGTCGATACTCCCACAAAGGGGCTGCAGATCATAATTGTAGGCTGCGGTAAAGTGGGAATGACTCTGGTGGAAGAACTGAGTAAGGAAGGCAATAATATTACAATCATTGACAAGGACGCCCAGAAGGTGGAAGAGATTGCCGGTCTGTATGATGTAAGGGGCATTGTAGGGAACGGTGCCAGCTACAATGTACAAATGGAAGCCGGGATTGAAGAGACGGATCTAATTATTGCAGTTACCGAGTCGGATGAACTGAATTTGTTGTGCTGTACGGTGGCAAAACGAGTGGGTAACTGTGCAGCCATCGCCCGTGTGCGTACCCCTGATTACAGTAACGAAGTGGGATATTTGCAGGAGAAACTGGGGCTGACCATGATTATCAACCCAGAGTTGGAGGCTGCAAAAGAGGCTGCACGCATTTTATATATGCCCACAGCATTGGAAGTCAACGCCTTTGCCCATGGACAAGCGGAGATGATTACATTTAAGATTCCCAAAGAGAACGTCCTGGATGGGATGAGTATTGCCTATTTGGGCGGAAGTTTCAGCAGTAAAATTCTGGTGTGTGCGGTGGAACGAGCAGGTAAGGTATATATTCCCTCCGGTAGTTTTAATCTAGCCCATGGGGATGTGATCTCGATTGTGGCACCCCGGCAGCGGGCAAAGCAGTTTTTGGAGGACTGTGGGTTTAAGACCAATCAGGTGGAAACCACAATGATCGTGGGTGGGGGAAAGGCCACGTATTATCTGGCCAAGCAGTTACTGGCATCGGGCATCGAGGTGAAGATTATTGAAAGCAATAAGGCTCGCTGTGATGAACTGAGCGATATGCTTCCCGAGGCACTGATTATTCATGGGGATGGCTCCAATGAAGACTTGCTAAAAGAAGAAGGAATACAGTTTGTGGATTCCTTTGTGCCCTTGACCGGCATTGATGAAGAAAATATATTGTTGACTTTGTATGCACGCCAGGTTTCCAAAGCAAAGGTGATTACAAAGATCAATCGAATCACCTTTCGGGATGTTATCAAAAACCTGGACCTGGGCAGTGTGATTTACCCCCGCTATATTACGGCGGAGGCGATCATTGCCTATGCCCGAGCCAAAAGAGAATCCATCGGCAGCAATATTGAGACATTATACCATTTGTTTGATCACCGGGTGGAGGCAATTGAGTTCCATGTGGAAAACGATTCTGAAGTGACCAACATTCCTTTGATGGACTTAAACTTAAAGGAGAACTTGCTGATTGCCTTTATTAACCGTAATGGCAGCATTTTAATTCCCAAAGGCCGTGATTGTATTATGAAGGGGGACTCGGTGATGATTGTCACCAACTATACCGGTTTTGACGAGTTAGAAGATATTTTGAGGTAGGACATGAAGATTTTGATGATTTGGTATATCCTGGGACAGGTATTAAGGCTAGAAGGGATATTAATTCTTGTATCTTGTATCATTTCGGTTATTTATTGGGAGACTCAGGGCGTTGTGTATTTGCTAGTGGGGCTGGGCACCGTTGGCGTTGGACATCTTTTATGTAGAAATAAACCGGAAAATACGGTGTTTTATTTGAAAGAAGGGTGTGTGGCCACGGCAATTTGCTGGATTGTGATGAGTTTCATCGGCAGTTTACCCTTTTATTTTACCGGAGAGATTCCCTCCTTTACCGATGCGCTGTTTGAAACGATTTCGGGATTTACCACCACCGGTGCCAGTATTTTAAGCGATGTGGAGGTGCTATCCCATACAGCGATTTTCTGGAGAAGTTTTACCCACTGGATTGGCGGCATGGGGGTTCTGGTTTTTGTATTGGCGGTCATTCCCATGAGCGGAGGTTCTAATATTAATCTGCTGCGGGCAGAGAGCACGGGACCATCCGTGGGGAAATTGGTGCCAAAGATGCGGCATACGGCCAGATGGTTATATTTAATCTATATTGGCCTTACCATTATAGAGTTTCTTTTGCTGCTACTGGGAAAGATGCCCTGGTTTGATGCGATTACCATTACCTTCGGCACCACAGGTACCGGTGGTTTTGGTATTAAAAATGACAGTATGGGCAGTTATTCTGCATATTGTCAGTGGGTTGTGGCAATTTTCTTAATCCTGTGCGGCATCAACTTCAATATGTACTATTTGCTGCTGTATCGGAAGTTTAAGCAGGCATTCAGCATGGAAGAGGTGCGGAATTATTTGCTGATTATCCTGGCGGCAACGGGAATCATTTTCCTGGATATTGTGCGTACTTGTAATGGAGCTTTTGAAGCGTTGACCCATGCGATTTTTCAAGTGGCTTCGATTATTACTACAGCCGGTTTTTCCACGGTGGATTTTGATCAGTGGGCTCAGACCAGCAAATTTGTATTGGTGCTGCTGATGTTCATTGGCGCGTGTGCGGGCAGTACGGGCGGAGGCGTTAAGGTGTCTCGTATTACAATCATGTTTAAGAACATGCTGCGGGAGTTAAAAATGTATATTCATCCCAAGAGCATTCAGAAGATTAAATTTGAAGGTAGGGTTGTGGAGGAAAGCATACTGCATTCAGTCAGTGTATATTTGATCACCTTTGTACTGCTTTTTACATTGTCAATGTTCCTGATATGTCTTGAGGGTAGAGATTTGTTGACCAGTTTTACTGCGGTAGCAGCTACCCTAAACAATATTGGTCCTGGCTTGGCCATGGTTGGTCCCACACAAAACTTTGGGTTTATGACCGGATTTTCCAAGTGGGTACTGATGTTTGATATGCTGGCTGGCCGTTTGGAATTATTCCCTATGCTGATCCTATTCCATCCCCGGATTTGGAAGGATGCCAGAAGAAAGCATTATGTAGAAAAAATACATTCATAAATGGAGGTTTTTATGAAAAATAAGATTCAAAGTCCCATGGCAGTGGTTCGCCCTATGGAGGTGCTGCAGAACAAATGGACCGGAGGATTGTGGAAGGAACGGTTTGATACCTGTGCCAATGTGACGATTCCCCATATTCGCAGTTTATTTGAAGATGAGAGCGGCTTTCATGTGGTGGAAAACTTTAGAGTGGCAGCCCAGCTAAAAGACGGCTTCTTTAAAGGAACGCCCTTTGGAGATGGTGACTTTTATAAATGGATGGAAGGTGCCATTTATGTGGCTGCGCAAAATGACGATCAGGAGATGCTGCAGGTCATCGATGGTTACATTGAGCTGATCGGACAGGCTCAGCTCCCCGACGGATACATTTCCACCAAGCAAATTATCGGTGAGCGTCAGGGCAACGGTGTTCAGCGTCAGGGTGACATTAATGATTTTGAAGTCTATAATATCGGTCATTTGCTGACGGCAGCTTGTATGCATTATAAGACCACGGAGAAGACCAATTTTATGGAGGTGGCGGATAAGGCAGCCCAGTATTTGAAGAAGCTATATGAAGAAGCGGCCAGAACCGGTGTGGTGAAAACTGCCGTTTGCCCCTCTCACTATATGGGTCTAATTGAAATGTACAGAACCACCGGTAATGAAGATTATCTGAAGCTGGCAGAGCTGTCCATTAACCTGCGGGATTCTGTCAAAAATGGTCTGGATGATAATCAGGATCGGTATCCTCTGCGTACCCATGAGAAGATTGTGGGTCATGCGGTTCGTTCTACATATTTGTATGCGGGCGTGGCGGATTTGTATGCGGAGACCGGAGAGGAAGCGCTGCGAACCATGCTGGATAAGGTTTGGTCCAGCTGTGTGAATAAAAAGCTTTATATCACCGGTGGAGTAGGAGCATTATATAATGGCGTATCCCCTTACGGAAACTTCTGGAAGGATCAGAAGATGCATCAAGCCTTTGGCTATGAGTATCAGCTGCCCAATATAACTGCCTATAATGAGACCTGTGCGGCACTGGGCAATGTATTCTGGAATTATCGCATGTTCATGCTGGAGCCGGAAGTTAAGTATTATGATATTATTGAGCGTACACTGCTGAATGTGGCATTGGCGGCGATCAGTTTGGAAGGTAAGGAGTATTTCTACGAAAATATGCTGCGGCGGGCTAAGAAGTTGGATTACGAGCTGTGCTGGCCCCTGCACCGCGTGGAGAAAATCAGCAGTTTTTGCTGTCCGCCCAACCTGATGCGTACCATTGCCCAGTCTTCCCAGTTTGCATATACTTTGTCGGAGAACACCATTTGGACCGGAATTTACGGTGAATGCGAAGCCAAGATGAACCTGGAAAACGGTGCAAGCTTTACGCTGTGCCAGAAGACGAATTATCCCTTTGACGGAGAGATTGTATTTACCGCCAAGGATGTACAGAAGCAGGGAACATTGAATATGATGCTGCGTATTCCGGGCTGGGTACAGAGCGGTTATGTACAGTACGGCGAGGAACGTGTGGAGCTAACGAGTGCAGAGGCTATGAAGCATGTGGCAGTAACAGCGGAAGCCGATGAGAAGTTGGAAATCAAGCTGGTGCTGGATATGCCTGCTCGCTTTACCGAGGCCCATCCTTTGGTGGAAGAATGTGCCGGTCAGGTGGCAGTGGAGAGAGGTCCGCTGGTCTATTGTATGGAAACTCCTGATAGTACGGTGGAGAGTCTGGATCAGCTGATTTTACCTTCGGATGCATGCTTTACGGTGGATATCACGGAGATTGCCGGCCGCAAAGTACCTATGCTGAAGACCACAGCACTGATGCGTGCACCTTTGGGTGAAGGACTGTATCGTACCTATTCCCAGGAAAATCTAAAAG
>JAFUJY010000211.1 GCA_017467985.1 Bacillota bacterium | reverse complement strand
CCTCAAAAGAAGACATTATTGCCATGTTGACGGAGTATCCATCCGTTGCGGAGTTAATTGACGACACCACGGCCTTTCGCACGGAGATCCGCAAATATACCAAAGTATATGATCTGTTGATTCAGCAGATGGAGTATCTGCAGGAGTATCCGGTGTATCTGGAAAAGATCCAGCAGCAGGCCCTTCAGCAGTCCCAGACCACGGTGTTTGGGAATCATGACAGTTTTTCCTATCGTAATCTCCAGGAGACGGCCAAGCAGTTTGCCCGCATGCAGGGGGTAGATGTGGTCTTTGGCAACAATCAGGCGGTAGAGTCTTGGATTGCCTTTGAACTGGCAGATTATTTATATGTCATCGGCCTGATTGTGATCGTGCTGGCCTTTTTGGAGGAACGTAAAAAAGGTTTGTGGAGTACCATCCGCAGCTGTCGTTATGGCCGGCTGAAGTTGGGTGCGATTCGTGTGGGTATCATGTTGGGCATGGCCGTTATTTATACGGTATTAGTATATGGCACCAATCTGGCCATTGCTTTTGCCCTGGATGGCGGCTGGGATGACCTGGCAAGGCCGCTGCAGTCCTTGATGAGTTTTAAGACCTGTCCCATACAGGTATCCATCGGGGAGTGGATCGGGCAGTATCTGCTGGTAAAGGCTGCCAGTGGATTCTTTATCGGTCTGCTGTTGTGGTGCGTGCTGGGCTTTATTAGTAACATTCAGTTTTCATTGACGGTGCTGGGCGGTGTGCTGGCAGGGGAATACATTTTATTTGCCACGTTGCCGGTGCAGAGCATTTTCAATCCGCTGAAGTATTTTAATATTTTCTCTTACATCAGAACTTCGGCCCTGTATACACAGTATCTAAATATTGACCTGCTGGGATACCCTGTGGGGATTCGGGCGCTGGCGCTGCTGGCACTGCCTTTCCTGATTGCACTGAGTGTGGCAGGTGTGCTGCTCATTGCCCGCAATCGTTATCCGGAAGGTAACCGGGACTGGCTGGGTAAGATCGCAGGGATATGGAGCCGGATTATGGATGTGCCTAGACGGTGGCTGTCCATCGGCGGCATGGAAGGGTATAAGACCCTGTTCCTGGAGTGGAGTATCGTACTGCTGATTGCTCTGTGGGCGGTGAGCGGAAACTTAACCTACTTTAGTTATCGGGCCAGCGAAAATGGCAGCCATTGGTATCAGGCCTATCTGGAGGATGCCCAGGGTAAGATTGATGAGAATATGGATGGGTATCTTGTTATGGCCCGGGAACTGGCCGGGGACGGATCGGACAGTCATAGTGCAGAGTTGTTGGGCGCCATTGATGAACTGGAGATGCGAGTTGTCCAGCTGCGCCAGCGGGCAGAAGAGGGCGGTTATGAGCCCTGGCTGATGGTGCAGAGCGATTATCAGAACGTCTATGGTACAGAGGCGGAGTACATCCAACGGCAGAATGGAGCCCTGGCATTGATTCTGGTGCTGTTGTGCTGTGCAGGTCTGGTGGCCTATGAACGCCAGGCAGGTGTGGTACCGTTGCTGCGGTCCTTAAAGCGGGGCCGCCGAAGCCTGTTCCTGCGAAAAGTTATCATGGCAGTGCTAATGGCGGTGGCTGTATGGACAATTGTGTATGGCACCGAGATCCAGGTCATCCTGGAGCAGTATCAGTACCAGACGCTGGACGCACCGGTGCAGAATCTGGACTTTCTGCGGAACTTCCCCATTGTGATGTCTGTAAAGAGCTATATGATTTTGACCTATGCCCTGCGTTTTGTGATGCTGTTGGCCACAGCAGGGGCGGCCATTTGGATCAGCGGTCGAGCCAAAACCATGGAAGCAGCCTACATGATCAATCTGGGCGTGCTAGGCGTACCGGCACTGCTCTTTGTATTGGGCATCGAGATCTGCGGTTGGGTATCCCCGGTCATCCCTGTGGCGGTCAGTGAGTTGCTATTGGGACTGTGCAAGGGCTGGGCCAGTGTGATCCCATGGATTCTGTGGCTGGTAATCGGTGCTGCAGCATTGTGGCGAAGCAGAAGAGAGTGGATAAAATAAAATGATCCCCGTCTGTATGGCAGACGGGGATGTTTTTGGCAACAAAAAAGGACTGTCTTGCGACAGTCCTTGATTTTGCAAATCTTACTTGCCCATAGCTTCCTTCAGAGCATCAGCCAGAGTGCTGTAGCCTTCCTGATCGGGCTCGGACTGGAACTGCTGCGGTGCACGCTTGCGAGCACCCAGAGTGTTGCGCTTGCGGTCGCCACGAGGAGCTCTCTCAGAACGCTCCTTCTTGGGGGCCTTGTCGCCTTCCGGATTGGGCATCAGGGCACGGATGGACAAAGAAATCTTGTTCTTTTCAGTGTCAACCTTGATAACCTTAACTTCAACTTCCTGACCAACGGTCAAGAACTCGTTAATATCCTTAACATAGGTGTTGGAAACCTCAGAAATGTGAATCAGACCCTGAGTCTCCTGACCTTCCAGTGCTACGAAAGCACCGAAGGACTGAATACCGGTAACTTTACCTTTTAATACTGCTCCTACTTCAACGCTCATAATAACTCTCCTGTTCTTGTTAGTAGTAATAATTGATGTCGCTTCCACATCGAGTGATATGAAAAAACTACGATTCGGAAGACCGAAGCGTAGTTACGAAACCGATGCGGATAAAGGGAATCGAACCCCCACGATGTTGCCATCGGCAGATTTTGAGTCTGCTGCGTCTGCCTGTTCCGCCATATCCGCTGAAAAATTGTCTTCCGACGATTACCAATGTTACCATAGATTGAAGAAAAAAGCAAGTACTTTTTTAAAATTTTTTTAGAAAATTACATGTTTTTAAAAAGTGCTAGGCAAACGGGAAAAAAAAGTGTATAATAGGGAGTATCATAATGGTATATTTGTGCTGTTTTGCGGCAGCCAGAGGAGGAGTTAGGATGAAGAAGGTTTTGCTTGTTGATGGACACTCCATTGCCAACCGGGCATTTTACGGTGTTCCCATGCTTTCCAACGCACAAGGAATCTATACCAATGCAGTGTATGGATTTATCAATATATTATTAAAGACGATTGAGATGGTACAACCCACCCATGTGGCCATTGCCTTTGACCAGAAGGCGCCTACGTTCCGCCATAAGATGTACGATGCTTACAAGGGCACTCGTAAGGGTATGCCGGAGGAACTGCATGCCCAGATACCGTTGATTCAGGAGTTTTTGCAGCGGGCGGGGATTCAGGTGATTATGCAGGAAGGCATCGAGGCCGATGATATTTTGGGTACCATCGGTAAGCGGGAGGCCCACGCCGGTGCGGAGGTGGCCGTACTTTCCGGTGACCGAGACTTATTGCAGCTGGCAGAGGAGCATCTGCAGATCTATATTCCCAAGACCCAGAAGGGGGTTACCGAGACTCATATTTATAATGGGCAGGCGGTACAGGAGGAATATGGTGTGACACCCACCGAGTTTATCCACGTCAAGGCTCTGATGGGGGACACTTCTGATAATATTCCCGGTGTGCCGGGCATTGGTGAGAAGACCGCTGTTAGCATTATTCAAAAATATCATACATTAGATGAAGCCATTGCCAAGGTGGAAGAGGTGCGTCCGCCCAGAGCATCTAAGAATCTGGCTGAGTTTGAAGAGCAGGCCCGGTTGAGTCTGGTTCTGGCCACAATTGTTACGGATGCGGAGATTACCGAAGAACCACTGCCCTTTGACATGCATTATTTTGGCAAGGCAGAGGTGCTGGAGTTCTTAAAACAATATGAGTTCCGTACTTTGCTGCAGCGTTTTCTGCCCTTGGCTCAGGAAGAGGCCCAGGTGGAGACCGCATCTCAGTGTGAAGTACGTAAAGCCGAAAGTATGAAAGATGTGGAGCGTTTGGCTGCACAGATGAAACAAGGATTTTCCTATTTAATGTATGAAGAAGAGGATGGTCTGTTTGGTTTTTGGGCGATGGCAGTATGTGTGAAGGAAGGGGAAGCCTGGTGGATTGAAGAGGGGCACATCCTGCGGGAAGAAGTGCTGCAGGCCTTCAAACCTTTATTTGAGGATCCTCAGGTACCTAAGATCGGCCACGATGTTAAGCCGGACATGTTAAAACTGTTGACTGGCGGCATTCGTATGGAAGGCGTGGGCATGGACACCATGATTGCCGCCTATCTGCTGAATCCTTCTAAGGATACTTACACGGAGGATGAACTGGCTCAGATTTTCTTAAAAGAAACCATTGCCTCTGACGTGGAAGTATTCGGCACCGGTAAGGAACAAAAGACCCTGTCCATGCTGGAAGATGATAAGCGTGCAAGTTACGGCGCCACAAGGGCAGAAATTTTGTTCCGCAGCACTCCTTTGATGGAAAAGGAGTTGGCCGAAAAAGACATGAAAGAATTGTTCGAGACCGTGGAGCTGCCCTTGATTACCGTTTTAGCCTCCATGGAGGAGTTGGGTATCAAGGTGGATCCTGTGGTGCTTCAGGAGTTTGGCTGTGAGCTGGATGGCGATATTGCCCGTTTACAAAAGCAAATTCATGAAGCAGCCGGGGAGGTATTTAATATTCTGTCTCCCAAGCAGTTGGGCGAGATTTTATTTGAGAAGTTGGGGCTGCCCGCAGGTAAAAAGACCAAGTCCGGGTATTCCACATCCGCGGACATTTTGGAGAAGCTGGCGCCGGAGTATCCCATTGTGCGGGATGTCCTTCAGTATCGTCAGCTGACCAAGCTGAAATCCACCTATGTGGATGGTTTGTATCCTTGTATCCAAGGGGATGGTAAGATCCACTCCAAGTTTAATCAGACGGTGACGGCCACCGGACGTTTATCCAGTTCCGATCCCAACCTGCAGAATATCCCGATCCGTACCGAGTTGGGTCGTTTGCTGCGCAAAGCCTTTGTGCCATCTGACGATAATTATTTCTTTATGGATGCGGACTATTCTCAGATCGAACTGCGTTTGCTGGCCCATATGTCCGGTGATGAGCAGCTGATCGGGGCTTATCAGGCCGGTGAGGACATTCATCGTTTGACAGCGTCCCAGGTATTGGGGATTAAACCCGAGGAGGTTACATCTGCCCAGCGTTCCAGTGCCAAGGCGGTAAATTTTGGAATTATCTATGGTATCAGCGCCTTTTCCCTGGGGGATGATCTGCATATTTCTCAAAAAGAGGCCAAGGCCTATATCGAAAAATATTTTCAGCAGTATCCCAAGGTGCAGGGTTATTTGGACAAATGCGTGGAAAATGCCAAGGAAAAGGGCTGGAGTGTGACGTTATTTGGCCGCCGCCGCATCATTGATGAGTTAAAGTCTTCTAATTTTGTAAAGCGATCCTTTGGAGAACGTGTGGCCAAAAACATGCCCATTCAGGGAACCGCTGCGGACATCATTAAGATCGCCATGGTCAAGGTTTATGAACGGCTGAAAAATGAAAATCTGCGCAGCCGCCTGCTGCTGACGGTGCATGATGAACTTTTAATCGAAGTATGGCGTGGTGAAGAAGCCGCCGTGGACGTTATTTTGCGGGAAGAAATGATGGGGGCGGCAAGTCTCCTGGTGCCGTTGGAAGTAGAAATTCATAGTGGAGAAAACTGGTATGAAGCAAAGTAAAGTCATTGGAATCACCGGATCCATCGCCGCAGGCAAAAGTACCGTGTGCAGTTATCTGGAAGAAAAATACGGTGTGCGCCGCCTGGATGCAGATAAGACCGGACATGAAGTGATTACGCGTCCGGAGGTCGTAAAAGAGTTGACAAAAGCCTTTGGGAAAGCTATACTGGATAGTGCCGGAGTGGTGAATCGTAAGGCGCTGGGATCCATTGTTTTTGCGGATCCCCACAAGCTGCAATTGCTCAATCAGATCACCCATCCGGTGATTTGTGATGAGATTCGCTGCAGGATTCAGGAGTTTCGACAAAATCCCGATGCTCCCATTTTTATGCTGGAAGCCATTGAACTTCTGCGGACGCCCCTGAAGGATATGGTGGAAGAAAATTGGGTGGTTTGGGCCGATGATGAGGTGCGGGTGCAGCGCATTATGAAGCGTCAAAATCTGGATGAACAGGAGGCTCGTAACCGAGTGCAGAGTCAGTGGAGTCAGGAGAACTACAAAGCTGCCGCCGATGTTTTGATTGATGGCGGAGGAACTGTGGAGGAACTGCACGAGGCTCTGGACAGGCTCATGGAGCGGATGTACGGAAAGGAAGACCATACTTGAGTTTGATAAATAAATGCAAAGGGCTGTTGGCTGCTTTGCTGTGTGTAATTTTATGTTTGAGCGGGTGTTATCAGGAGACTTTTATTCCGCCGGTGCTGGAGAATAGCTCCAAAGAAGAATCCAGCAGTCTGTCTGAGGAAGAAAGCAGTGCTGTGGAAAGCGGGGATAAACCGGCTTGGGGTGGAACGCTGCGGATGACCGCATACATGCCGGAGACACTGAACCCCCTGGAGGCCCGGCAAAATGAAGTCGCTCAGCTTTTGATGTTAATTTTCATGCCCTTGTTGGAAACGGATGCCCAAGGCGTCCCTTCCAGTGAAGGGGTGGTAAAAGAGTGGCAGGTATCTCTGGATGGTTATGAGGTAACGCTGCGGATTCATGAAAATATTTACTGGCATGATGGTGAAAAGTTGACGGCTAAGGATGTAGTTTATTCTCTGAATGCTCTGGCCCAGGCGGAGACAGATCATTTTTGGAAGAATCAGCTAAAGACCATGGTGAGTGCAGTGCTGAATGAAGCGGGAGAGGTGGTGGTAACCTTCTCCAATCCTGTGGATGAACAGCGTATGAGTGCGTTGGTGGTCCCGGTACTGCCGGAGCATATATATAATGTAGAAGAACCGCCCAAATGGGTTCCCGTTGGCAGTGGTCCTTATAAATATGTGGACTATCAAGCCATGAGGCAGCTGCAGTTGGAATCCAATGTTCGCTACATTGGTGGCAAGCCTTATATTTCAGAACTCATTGTGGACATTACTCGTTCATCGGATGCCACCCACAGTGCTTTTGTGCATGGTTTGTCCCATATATTATATGAAGAAGTTCCTTCCGGCATGTCCACGGAGAATATTTACCATCATGTGGTTTACCAGACGGATACCCATAATTTGCAGGTGTTGTATATGAATCAGGAAGAGGAGCATCTGCTTTCGGATGTGAACATGCGTCGGGCAATTATGTATTGTGTGGATCCCCAGGAGTTGATTGACTGGACTCAGGTGCATCAGGGAACGCCCAGTGAGTCGGTGGTACCCTCTTGGCTGGCTGAGGACGCGCTGGAAAGTACATATGGTGTGGATTATGCCAAGGCCTATTCTCTGTTGGGCGACAACAAGATGGCCGAATTGACACTGATTGTCAGTGAAGAAGAGGAAGTGGCTATTGCCCAGGGGCGCTTGATTTACGAACAGCTGGCGGAGATTGGCTTGCGGGTAAAAGTGGTGCAGCTGGAACATGAAGAGTGGTTGGAGGCCCTGGAAGACGGTGAATATGACTTGGCCTTTGGAAGCTGTCGAGTGAGCTCGGCCCAGGATCTGTATACATTGCTGGGGTCCGAGGGTTCCGGCAATTATACCGGCCGGACGGATGACGAGCTGGATCGTCTGTTGAGCGAAGTGGCTGCGGCCACGGGAACCCAGCAGAGTGTTCTGGCTTATGAGGCACTGGCGCAGTACGCATGGGAGACACTGCCGGTTGCCCCCCTGTATTATTCAAAACAGGCTGTGGTTGTATCCAAGGAGTTGGGCGGTGAGCTTTCTCCGTCCCCCTATCATATTTATAAAGGTATTGAAGATCTGTATTTCAAATAAAGGAGGATGTCAGATATGAAAGGCATTATTACAGTGGTAGGTCAGGATAAAGTAGGAATCATTGCAGAAGTTTGCACATTCCTGAGCAAGAACAACATTAATATTCTGGATATTTCCCAGAGTATTACCGGTGGATATTTCCACATGATGATGATTGTGGATATGGAAAGCTCTAACGCAGTGTTCCATCAGGTGGCTGCAGAGCTGGATAAAGTGGGTGAAAAGCTGGGCGTACAGATCCGACTGCAGAGCGAAGATATTTTCCAGGCGATGCATCGTATTTAAGGGAGGCAGCGTAAATGGTTAATTTTCATGAAGTCATTGAGACAAATCGGATGATTCAGGAAGCCAATCTGGATGTGCGAACCATTACCATGGGTATTAGCTTACTGGATTGTGCTCATTCTGACTATAAAGTATTTCATCAAAAAGTATACGACAAAATTACTCGATTGGCCCAGAATTTGATTGCCACCGGTGACGAAATCGGTAATCGTTTTGGGATCCCGATTGTAAATAAGCGTATTTCCATTACACCGGCGGCCATTTGTGCATCTGCCTGTGATGATCCCCATTTTCCGGAATTGGCCAAGACTCTGGATCGGGCTGCAAAAGAAGTGGGTGTTAACTTTATCGGTGGTTTTTCTGCCCTGGTACAAAATGGTATGACCAAGAAGGATCAGATGCTCATCGAAAGTCTTCCAGAAGCGTTGTCCACCACTGAGCGAGTTTGTGCATCTGTGAATGTGGGAACTTCCCGTTCCGGTATTAATATGGATGCGGTTCGTCTGTTGGGCGAAAAGATTAAAGAATTATCTGAGCGCACCGGCGATCAGGATTCTATTGGATGCGCCAAGTTGGTTGTATTTTGTAATGCGCCCGATGATAATCCCTTTATGGCCGGTGCTTTCCACGGTGTTGGTGAAACGGATGCGGTCATTAATGTGGGTGTATCCGGCCCCGGCGTAGTTAAAACCGCATTACAGTCCGTTCGCGGTCAGAACTTTGAGGTTCTGTGTGAAACGATTAAGAAGACGGCGTTTAAGATTACCCGTGTGGGTCAGTTGGTTGCCCAGGAAGCATCGAAGCAATTGAATGTTCCCTTCGGTATTATAGATCTGTCCCTGGCCCCCACACCGGCCATTGGCGACAGTATTGCCGAAATTTTCCAGGAGATGGGTCTGGAATGTGCCGGCGCTCCCGGCACCACCGCAGCACTAGCCATGCTGAATGACCAGGTTAAAAAGGGCGGTCTGATGGCTTCTTCCTTCGTAGGCGGTTTGTCCGGTGCATTTATTCCGGTGAGCGAGGACCATGGTATGATTGAAGCGGCTGAGGCAGGGCTTCTGACACTGGAAAAATTGGAAGCCATGACCTGTGTATGTTCTGTTGGTTTGGATATGATCGCGGTGCCCGGTGATACACCTGCGACAACCATTTCCGGTATTATTGCAGATGAAATGGCCATTGGTATGATCAACTCCAAGACAACGGCTGTACGTTTGATCCCGGTATATGGTAAGGGCGTGGGTGAAAAGGCGGAGTTTGGCGGTTTGCTGGGGTATGCGCCCATTATGCCGGTAAATCCTGCATCCTGTCATGACTTTATCATGCGGGGCGGTCGTATTCCCGCACCGGTTCACAGCTATAAGAACTAAAATGGGTTATTTTAATTCAAGAGGGCTTCGAGGCAGCGTCTTGGAGGAGATGGTGAATATCTCCAACGAAAGTTACCGCAAAAAGGGAATTGCCCTAATCCAAAAAATTCCCACACCCATTAAGCCGGTGGAATTTGATTCTGCCCGGCGAACCATTTCTCTGGCCTATTTTGAGCAGAGAAGTACGGTGGACTATATCGGCGTCATGCAAGGCATTCCATTGTGTTTTGATGCCAAGGAAACGGCTCAGAAAAACTTGCCGGTGGCCAATATTCATCCCCATCAGGTGGATTTCATGCGGGAGTTTAATCGGCAGCAGGGGCTGGCATTTTTGCTGGTGCATTTTTCCATGGATGACGCATATTATCTCTTGCCCTTTGAGGTGTTGAACACGTATTTTGATGAGGCAGGAGAGCACAAAGGCGTAAAGACTATCCCCAGAGAGATTTTTGAGGAGCGTTTTCGCATACAGCAGCATGTGGGCGGCATACAGCTACACTACTTAAAGGCTGTGGTTGAATACTATAAAATTAAGCAGGAGGCACAAGATGGCAGCGTATAAGATTTTAATTGATGCAATGGGCGGAGATTATGCACCCCAGGGACCGGTAGATGGAGCTTTGATTGCATTGGAGCGTCATCAGGATCTGTCCATCGTACTGGCAGGTCGGGAAAATGAT
>JAFUJY010000210.1 GCA_017467985.1 Bacillota bacterium | reverse complement strand
TAACAGTTGCTTGGCAACGCATTATCGTAAATAACAGTTGCTTGGCAACGCATTATCGCAAATAACCAGTTGCCAGGCAACGCATTATTTCAACACAAAAAAATATTTAAGGGGATATACACTTATGCAAAACACAATTTCTCATCAAACCTTTGACGCCGAGCGTTCACTCTACAATCTGAAAGACACACTGGTACAAAACTGTACCTTCGCCGGTCCTGCGGATGGCGAGTCCGTATTAAAAGAAGCCCGTAACATTATCGTAGACCAAACTGAATTTTCTCTGCGCTACCCCCTGTGGCATGTTCAGAAGTATGAACTCCTCAACTCCCGCATGGATGATGCTACTCGAGCACCCATTTGGTACTCCAACGATGGTTTGATCTCCGGCTGTACCATCACCGGAATCAAATGCCTGCGGGAATGCAACCGCACCCGTATCCAGGACAGCATCATCAAGTCTCCGGAATTCGGTTGGAAATGCCACGATGTGGAATACGATCGTACCACCATGGAGTCCGAATACTTCATGCTGGACAGTTCCGATATCCGTATCAATCAAATGAACTTCAAGGGCAAATATTCCTTCCAGTATGTTAATAACCTGCATATTACCAACTCCAACCTGGACACCAAGGATGCCTTCTGGCACAGCAAAAACATTACTGTGGAAGATTCTGTGGTCAAGGGAGAATACTTAGGCTGGTTTTCCGAAGGCCTGACCCTCATCCGCTGCCATATCATCGGTACGCAGCCCCTTTGCTACTGCAAGGATTTAAAATTAATCGACTGCACCATGGAAGGTACGGATCTTTCCTTTGAATATTCCGATGTGGAAGCCACTGTCAAAGGACATATTCTTTCCGTTAAAAATCCCAAGTCCGGCACCATTATTGCCGACAGCGTAGGCGAAATTATTCACGAAGATCCAATCATGGAGTGTACCGGTCAGGTCATTATCCGGGAGGCATAAATCATGGGCAGAGCATCCACCAAGGAAAATAAAAATCGTTATCAACTAGTGCGGGAAGAACTAGGTCTTACCCGTGAAAAGGCTAGCCAGCTTCTGGAGTCCATTTCACCGGAACGTATCGAAAAGATCGAAAGCGAAAAATCTGTAGCTCATCCGGATGAAGTTCTGGTGATGGCTCAAAAGTACAAACGGCCCTCATTGTGCAACTACTATTGTTCCAGTCATTGTCCCATTGGCGAGCAGTATGTTCCCGAAATCCAGATCAAAGAACTCTCTTCTATCGTACTGGAAATGTTGGCGTCCCTCAACTCCGTCAACAAAAAACAGGAACGGCTGATCGAAATCACTGCCGATGGAAAAATCAACAATAACGAAATTGATGATTTTATCGAAATTCAGGATGAACTAGAGCGCATCTCCATCACTGTGGAGACACTGCAGCTTTGGGCTGAAAAAATGCTGGCTAACGGTATCATTGATGCTGAGGCCTACAATGCCCGCCGCAACAAATAATAATATCCGCCCTATTTTGCAGTTTCTGTAAAAATAGGGCCTTTATTTTCACATTTTCTTGCATTGACTTATTGAACAGATTCCTTTATACTAAGATCATACTATTTAAGGAGGGTTTTATAGTGGACTTTAAGAAATTTTCCAAAATTGCAGTCATCGTATTAATTGTGCTTATCGTCGTTGTGGGCTCCGGCACCTGCTTCTACACCGTTAACGACAAGGAACAGGCAGTGGTAACCACCTTCGGTAAAGTGACAGATCTCACCGATGCGGGTGTGCATTTCAAGCTGCCCTTTGGTATCCAGCAGGTAGATAAAGTAGAAGTTAACGTGTATCAGAAGATTGAACTGGGCTACGACAGCGAAAGCGGCAAGGTCGTATCCAGCGAAAGTGCCATGATCACCGGCGACTACAACATCGTAAATGTGGATTTCTTCGTGGAATACAAGATTTCCGATCCTGTTCAGTATCTGTACTCATCCAACGACCCGGAGCTGATTCTGCGAAACCTGATTCAAAGCCAGGTACGTAACGTGGTGGGTTCTTCCACCGTTGATGCAGTCCTGACGGATGGTAAGGAGAACATCCAGATGCAGGTGAAGGACCTGGTCACCCAGATTCTTCAAGAATATAACATTGGTTTGACTCTGGTGGACGTGAAAATCCAGGATTCCGAGCCTCCTACTCAGGAAGTTATCGAAGCTTTCAAGGCAGTTGAAACTGCTAAGCAGCAGGCCGAGACTGTGGTGAATGATGCAAAGGCTTATCAAAATGCCCAGCTGCCCCAGGCCCAGGCTGAAGCGGATCAGTTGATCCAGAACGCCGAGTACCTCAAGCAGAAGCGTATCAACGAAGCTATTCAGCAGGTGGCCATGTTTGAAGCCATGTATGAAGAGTACGCTCTTAATCCTGAAATCACCCGCTCTCGTATGTATTACGAAGCTATTTCCGAAATCCTGCCCGGTGTAAAACTTTTTATCAATACCGCCGGCAGCGATGATGTTCAGATGTTGCTTCCCCTGGAGAATCTGGTGGGAACAACCACAACAACTACTACAGGAGGTAATTAAGATGAAAAAAGGTATTATTGCTGCAGCTGTTCTTGTCCTTGTACTCATCTTGGGCTCCAACTGTTTCTTCACCGTTCGGGAAAACGAGTACGCTTGTACCGTTCGTTTTTCCAAAATTATTGACACTACCGAAACCTCCGGTCTTCATTTCAAGATTCCCTTTATCGATAGTGTAAAATATTTCTCCAAGGCAACCCAGCTCTATGATATTCCCCCGTCAGAAGTTCTGACCTCCGATAAGCAGAACATGACTGTAGACTGCTACATTCTCTGGGAAATCGCTGAACCTCTGAAATTCTATCAGACCCTGGGATCCACCAGCGTGGCCGAACAGCGTCTGGATGCTCTAACCTACAACGCGCTGAAGACTGCCATGGGTACACTGGCTCAGGCAGACATCATCAACATGGAAGATGGTTCCCAGCGTAATGAAATCTACGAAAACATCGCTATTGATGTGGATACTTTAGCCCAGGCCTATGGTATTCGGGTAACCGATGTAAAGATCAAGCAATTTGATCTGCCCGACTCCAACCTGAACGCTGTATATTCCCTTATGATTTCTTAACGTAATCAGATGGCTGAAAAATATACCGCTGACGGTAACTATGAAGCTTCCATCATCCGCAACGAGGTGGACAAGCAGGTAAACATCATCGTTTCCAACGCTCAGGCCGAGGCTGCTAAGCTGGAGGCCGAAGGTGAAGCCGAATACATGCGCCTACTGGCAGAGGCCTATAACACCGATGACAAAAAGGACTTTTATGAGTTCACCCTGGCATTGGATGCTTTAAAACAGAGCTTGACCGGTGATCAGAAGACCGTTATTCTGGATGCAGATTCTACTCTGGCTCAGCTGCTCATGGACAAGTAAAAAATGGACCCCGACGAAAGTCAGGGTTTATTTTTTATTATGGATTCACTTTTTCCTCACTGTCTCCAATTCCCTCTTCAGGCGTTCTCTGCGGCAAAAAATTCCCCGTACAATTCGGAAAATCCAACAAAAAGGAATCATCCATACATACTTACGGCAAATTTTAAAATGATCCTTATACCACTGTACCGTAGGAAAAAATCGCCGCCATACATACCGCACCTTACGCTTCCATGTCATTTCGCCATCTTCCATGGCATCCATCCAATTGCTGACCCGGTGTTCTACAGTCCCATAGGTGCCGGAGGTGATGATATAATCCAATTGCTCCTCTCCATAAACCGCTTGCGAACCTTCCTTAAACAATTTATCAGCCAATCTGCGGATCTGCCCTTCAAACTCTGCCATCTTCAGCTTTGTAAGCTCCGTCTGAACATACTCCCAATTCAGCGATTCACCTTTTTTCTGCAGGTACACATACTCATCCACCAACGTTCGCAGCCCTGTGCCACTGACACTATAATGTTTATAGGCGTGTACAATCATAAAAATATAAAAATCTTCATCTGTGAAACTATAATGATATCCGTCTTTTACCAGTCGTTCTGTCACATTCTCATAATAGGCCAACCACTCAGGATCATATTCATGATGCAACAGGCTAGTGTGCATCTCAAAATGGTAAAAAGGGGGTTTATCATAAACATCATGATTTCCTACGCCAAACTCCAGGGTTTTATACCCCCGCCCTTCCATGATCTCTTTGACCTTTTCAGCGTAAGACGCATCAAATAAAATATCATTATCGCCCATTTGACGCATTCCGATTTTGGGATACATCCCCGCCAAGATACTGCCCTTTAGGGGCATAGACCAGATTCCCTCCTCGGCTAAAATCTGCAATATGGCTTCTCTCTCGATATCCATCTTCAGATTCTTAAACGCCTGACGATCCTTCATCGTTAACCAGGTTTTCTTTTGTTCCTCCTCCACGGATAAACCGGCTTTCCAAGCCATTTCCAGCGCCATCACCGCTGCCGCATTGAGCATATGCTTTTGCGCCAGCCCAATTACAGCAGTCAAATCCATCTCCTCTACCCGACCAATCTCCGGTGCAATCTGGTGGAGTACGCAGCGAATTAAATAAACCAGATGATCCGTGGTTTTCTGCAGTTCATTCATTATTCTTTCCTCCAAAGTTGATCTGCCGGTCACAAACCCTTAAAGCCGCCGGCCGGTGGGTCACTAAAAGCACTGTTCGGTCCGTCATTGTCCGAAGATTCTGCAGCAGACGGGCCTCCGTAGCTTCATCCAGAGAACTGGTAGCCTCATCCAGCATCAACACCGGATGTTCCGAAAAAATAGCACGGGCAATAGCAATGCGCTGCATCTGCCCCTCCGATAAACCGGTTCCCCGTTCTCCTAGGACCGTATCCAGTCCCATCTCCAGTTCATATACAAAATCATCTGCGCAAGCAATTTCCAAAGCCCGACGCAGCTTATCCTCCTGAGCCATACCTTTGGGATCCCCAAAGGCCACAACCTCACGGATGGCGCCGCTCATCAGGTGATTCCCCTGTGGAACATAGGCAAATAAGCCTCTGTAAGCCTCTGTAAGGGGTTTGTTTTCATTTTGGGAACAAATATACCGTTCCCCTTTGTCGTGCTTGTAAAGGCACATTAAAAGCTTTAGAACTGTACTCTTACCACATCCGGAAGGTCCGGTGAAAGCAACAAACTCACCTTTTTTGATTTCAAAATTCAGCTTCTCCAGTACCACTTCACTATCCTTTGCTGTATCATGATAGGAAAAGCCGACATTTTCCAGCCCCATTGCCTGAAATTCCTGCTCATAAAATCTTTCCATCGGCAGCGCTTTTTCATGATTTTCAGTGAAAGCCTCAACTTCCATCAAACGCTCTGCACTGGCAAGACATGCATAATATCTGGGTAAATATCCGGAAATATTGGCAAAGGGCAACTGTACTTGGTTAATTAACTGCAGTATCGCTACAAAATCACCATAAGTCATGGTTCCATGCAAAATCCTAAAGCCACAGTATATAGCTCCCATGGCATAGGTTCCATGCATGGCCACGCCCATACCCACATTACAAAAGTTTGAAAAACGAACTCGCTTCAATCGAGCCGCTTTGTGTCCGGCCATCTGATGGTCTGCTACGGTTTCTGCATCTTTTTCTTTCGAAAATGCCCGCACCACCAACATACTGCTCAGATACTCCTGCAAAAGCACCCTTACTTTTCCATCCGACTCTTGAACCCCCTTGTGCATTCGCTTTAAGATTCTGCGAAAGACTAAGCTGACACCGATCAATGTACCACCGCCGATCACAATCACATAACCGAATCGCGGCTCCAGCACCAACAGCATCACCGCTGCCCCCACTAATCGGCTGAGCATACCGCCAAGCCCCGGGATAATCTGAGCTAACCCGTCCGCAACCACCACGGTATCTGATGTTAAGCGATTCATCCATTCTCCGGAATGCACCCTTGTTACTGCGCCGTAGTCTTTATGCAAAAGAGCCGAAAACAACCGCTTCTTAAGGCGATTCTCCATAACGGCACGACAATTCTCTTCCACAAATCGAAAACAAGCCCGCAGCAAAATCTGCAGAATCGTAATCCCTGCAAACAATGCCGATGCCCTCCAAAACACCTGCATCTTCCCATCTACCGCACTGTTGATCAGGCCGCGCAGGGCAAATGCATTTACCACGCCGCTGATACCTAAAACAATCTGTATAAGCAGCAACCAAAGAATATCTATTTTATGACGCCCAACGGTCTTACTGATCCAGTCCAGGGTCTTCCAGTCATTGTTTTTCATTTACTCTCATCCTCCTGTACTTTCCATTATACCGATCTTCTTTCATCTTGTCAAGTTACATCAATCGGACAATCTCCTTTTGCAGCCGCTTCATAATTCGTTTTTCCAGGCGGGATATGTAAGATTGGGAGATCCCCATGCGGTCCGCCACTTCCTTTTGTGTCATTTCCTGACCATCTCGGTCCAAACCAAAACGCATATCCACAATGCGTCGTTCCCTAGGAGAAAGGATTTTCAAAGACCGGTGCAGGAGCTGGCGATCAATCTCATCCTCCAGCCCTTTGGATACCGTATCCTGCTCCACTGTCAAAATATCGGACAGCAACAGCTCATTCCCATCCCAGTCCACATTCAGCGGTTCGTCAATGGACACTTCCGTCTTAATGCGGCTGTTACGGCGTAAAACCATCAATATCTCGTTCTCGATACACCGTGAGGCATAGGTTGCCAGTTTGATTTTCTTTTCCGGATTAAATGTATTGATGGCTTTGATCAACCCGATGGTTCCGATGGAAATCAAATCTTCCACATTGATGCCGGTATTTTCGAACTTTTTTGCAATGTATACCACCAAACGCAGATTGTGCTCGATCAATAGCCGGCGTCCCTGCTCCTGCCATTCACCCTCCATCATCAGCCACTCTATCGCCTGATTTTCTTCCTCGGCAGATAATGGTTCCGGCAGTATGTCGCTGCCTCCAATATAAAATACGCCGTCGGTCTCCTTCTCTTTTGTCGCCAACTTCCCCTGTGAAGGGATCCAAAACATTCTCATACTCATGCCACTCCTTTTTTAACCTGACCATTCCGCAGGCAAAATTGCCTGACAACCATGAATCTTTATGGGATCCGATACTGTTCCAATGACCCAGTCCACTCTGCGTTCCTGCTGTTTTATCTGTACCCATAATTCATCTGGATAATATCCCCATAAAATCCCACCTCGTACATCAATGGTCCGATAGGGAATGGGGACGGCCGCAGATAAGTGTAGTCCTGCCAGCAATTTTTCTTCCACAACGATTACTGCTTTTTTGCTGATGGGATCCCGTAAAAGATTGCCGCTGTCAAGCCATCCGTAAAAAGTAATCCATGCATCTCCCATGCGACAACGCACTTGCCCCACATGGTCACTGCGTCCACTAAGGCGATAATATAACGGAATCGCTGTACCAATACCCAGGCAGATACCGGCCGCTGTGATGAAGAGTACCACTGGGGACAGACCTCCACTCAGCCAGCCTTTACACATTTGGATGATCCCTGCCAGCAGCATGCTCATACCGAATAGCCAGCCCAAACGGACGCCCCTTTTTTTTAGAGAGGTCCCTCCCCAACTGATCATATCCATTGCTATGGCAACCACCAGCATAATAAAAAAGTCCACAAACGATCCGCTGCGTCCCTCTCTCAGCCAGTACCAACATGCAGCACATGCCGCACCACCCAGTGCTCCCAACATAATGCGAGGCACTTGGATTTCCTGATCCGTTATCTTTCCGGTTAAATATAACAGAAGCCCATCCAGTATTCCATTAACGAAAAAGTACAGATCCATATACAAGCCAATCTCTCCCTTCGTCCGGATATAGATTACCATATTTTCCCTGCAGATTTTGTCAAAGTTCCGGAGTAAGTTCTGAAAATTAAACGACAAAAAAGACCGCTCGATGTCGAATCGAACGGTCTTTTAAATCATCACTTATTCAATTAGCTTCTGCGGCTGCGCTGCAGGAACGGCGGGATATCTACCGGGATATCATCAGCCGGTGCCTTGGGACGGCTGGGTGCGCCGTAACCACCGTAAGAATTGTTGTTATAAGGTGCTCCGGTGATGGGGTTACGCTGGGGCTTGTCCTCAGCAGGAGCAGCCTTAGCCATGCTGTCCAGATTGCTGGCAACAGCAGTGTCCTTAACAGCTGCCTTAGGAGCAGTGTAAGCAGAATAATCCTCGCTGCCGAAATCGGTTGCGATAACGGTAACGATGATCTCGTCCTGCAGATTCTCATCCATAGAAGTACCATAGATAACTTCTGCATCCGGATCGATATGAGCAGCGATCATGTTGGGGATCTCAACTGCATCGAACATGGTCATATCAGGACCACCACAAACATTGATCAGAACGCCGCGGGCGCCGTCGATGGTGGTATCCATCAGCGGTGAGCTGATAGCTTCCTCTGCAGCCTTACGAGCCTTGTCATCACCCTTAGCACGACCGATACCCATATGAGCAACACCCTTGTTCTGCATAACGGTCTTAACGTCGTTAAAGTCTACATTAATGATACCGGGACGGTAGATCAGGTCGGATACGCCCTGTACGCCCTGACGCAGAACACCGTCAGCCAGACGGAAAGTATCCTGCATGGTAGTACGCTTGTCTGCAATCTGCAGCAGCTTATCATTAGAAATGCAAATCAGAGTGTCAACACCCTTGCGCAGCTCGGCAATACCGGCTTCTGCAGCACGCATCTTCTTAGCACCCTCAAATGCAAAAGGCTTGGTTACAACACCAACAGTCAAAATACCCATCTCGCGGGCAATTCTTGCAACCACAGGAGCTGCACCAGTACCGGTACCACCGCCCATACCTGCGGTTACAAATACCATATCGGCTCCGCTGATCGCGTCCTTAATCTCTTCGGCGCTCTCTTCAGCAGCCTGCTTACCGATCTCAGGACGTCCGCCTGCACCCAAACCACGGGTCAGCTTCTGACCGATCAGCAGCTTATTATCAGCACTGCCCAAACGCAGTACCTGTGCGTCAGTATTTACAATCAGGAACTCTGCGCCCTGCAGGCCATCAGAGATCATACGCTCTACTGCGTTATTACCGCCGCCACCAACACCAATTACCTTTATCTTCGCCTTGTTATCAGAATAATCATCTGTCCACTCGAAATCCAAAGTCTCTTCCTCCTTCATCCATATACATGTATGTTACTTATAATAATACCTTTTTTTTCGCAAGAAATCAATAGGAAAAATC
>JAFUJY010000026.1 GCA_017467985.1 Bacillota bacterium | reverse complement strand
TGGGGATCTGATGATGTGTGCCCACGAGGGGCATTTTGACCCGAATGTAGGGCGTCATGTTTCTCCGGAAAAGACCCCTGAAGGCATTTACCCCCGTCTGCAGCTGATTGGCCGGGATGGCAGCCGCGAGATGCGCAAGCCCCTGAATAATTACGCCACCCACGAGTGGTGGGCTGCCGACGGTAAGTCCATCTATTATTGTTCTCAGAATCATATTGCTCAGGATAGACTGGGTGATCATGAGGCGGAGAGCGTGTGTTACATTCCCATTGAGGGCGGTAACGGCACATGGCACGCCCATTGTACCGTGGATGAGAAGTATTTTGTAGTGGATGGCTCTCATCCCTACGGAGACCTGACCTGGTGGCGTGGCTGTCCGTCGATTGTTCGTTTTTATAATCGAGAAACCAAGAAGTTGGTGGATGTGGTTACTTATAACCCGGTGGTGGAGGGCTGGACACCGGAGCATGCGTCCACCTATCATATCGATCCCCATCCCCGTTTCATTCACAATGATGAGTGGATGGTATTTACCACCACCGTCAGCGGCCGTGTGGATGTGGGTATTGCCGAGACCAAGCAGCTGATTGAGATGAGTAAATAAATGAAAAACTATAAATTATGGTATGATCAACCGGCCAAAGACTGGAATATCGCCCTTCCTCTAGGAAATGGGGCCATGGGTGCCATGATCTTTGGCGGCACGGTGGTGGAGAGAATCAGCCTCAACGAAGATACCTGCTGGTATGGCGGTTTTCGGAATCGGGTGAATCCGGATGCGAAACAATATTTACCGGTGGTGCGTCAGCTGTTGAAGGAAGATCGTATCCAAGAGGCCCAGCAGTTGGCAGAAGAAGCGCTGACTGCCACTCCGGATGGAGAGCGTCATTACGAGGTACTGTGCGACCTGATTTTGCAGCAGCTGGATGGGGATAAACCTGACGGACTGCATGGTATGCGTAAGCTCCAGGGGCGTGACATGGCGAGCAAGGAGCGGGAAGTCAGCCAGTATCGCCGGGAGTTGGATATCCGCGAGGGTGTACACCGGGTTGAGTATATCCGCAAAGGAAAAGAGGTTCGCCGGGAAAGCGTAATGTCTGCGCCTTACCAAGTATTTGCCATGCACCATGAAGGGTATTCTGCCAGGATCCTGCTGCGGCGCAGCTGCTACATGAGCCGTATTGACAAGCTGGATCAACAGACCATCTTATTGTCAGGTCAGACCGGAGATGGCGGCGTTTGCTACATGGCTGTCTGCCGTGCTGTGGGCGAGGACGTATATGTGATCGGCAACACCCTTCATGTGGGGGAAAAAGCAGATATTTTTCTGGCAGGAGTGACCTCGTACCGTTATGAAGATCTGCAGGCAGAATGCTTAACGCGGTTGGAAAAAGCAATTGCGGCTGGTTATGATAGGGTAAAAGAAGAGTCCACAGCGCAGCTGCGGGAAATCATGGACCGCTGCAGCTTATCCCTGGAGGGAGAGGAGGCTTTGGAGGCGCTGCCCACAGATCAGCGCCTGGGTCGTTATGTCCAAGGAAATGAGGATAACGGTCTGGAAGAACTGTATTTTGCCTATGGACGATATCTGCTGGCAAGCTGCTCCCGACCGGGCAGCCTTCCCGCCAATCTGCAGGGAATCTGGAATGATGACTTTCATCCGCCATGGGACAGTAAGTATACCATTAATATCAATACGGAGATGAATTACTGGCCGGCGGAATGCTGTAACTTGAGTGAGATGCATCTGCCACTGTTCGATCATCTGAAGCGGATGCAGCCCCATGGTGAGCAGGTTGCCCGGGAAATGTATGGTGCCCGGGGATGGGTGGCTCATCATAATACGGATTTGTGGGGAGACTGCGCCCCGCAGGATACGTATTTGCCTGCCACTTATTGGCCCATGGGAGCCGCATGGCTGTGCCTGCACATTGCCGAGCACTATCGCTTTACGCTGGATGCGGACTTCCTGCGGGCCCATTATGACCTGATGGAAGGGGCGGCTCAGTTCTTCTTTGACACGGCGATTCTGCGGGAGGACGGGATGTATACCATCAGTCCCTCTTCCTCCCCGGAAAATGAATATATTACTCCATCGGGAGAGCAGGGAACCATGACGGATGCAGCAGCAATGGACGGTCAGATTCTGTATGAGCTGATGTCTGCCCTGGAGGAGTGTGGAGCTGTATTAGGTAAGGACACTTCTCGGTTCACTGCCTTTAAGGCCAAGCTGGATCCGGTACAGATCCAGGACGGTCGGGTGAAGGAATGGCTGCGGGAATGTACCGAGGCCCTGCCCGGTCATCGTCACATTTCCCATCTGTTTGCATTATATCCCGGTGTGCAGATCACTTCTGAAAATAAAGAAGTCTTTGACGCTGCACGAGCCACCCTGGAGCATCGTCTTGCCCACGGCGGCGGTCATACAGGCTGGAGCCGGGCGTGGATCATGTGCCTGTGGGCCCGTCTGCTGGATGGTGAAAAGGCGGGAGAAAATATTCGGCTGCTGTTGGAACGCTCCACCTTGCCCAATCTGTTTGATAATCATCCGCCTTTCCAGATTGATGGCAACTTCGGTTCTGTAGCCGGTATGGCAGAAATGCTGGTACAAAGTCATGAAGGCTTTTTGCGCATGCTGCCGGCACGGCCTGCCCAGTGGAGGAAGGGTTCGGCTTATGGCATTCGGGCTCGTGGGGGGTATACCGTGAATATTGCTTGGGAGGACGATCACTGGCATGCTGAAGTTACTCCTTCATTTGCCGGAACATTGAAACTTTCAGATGGACGAGTATTTGTGCATCAAAAGGATGAAGTGCTGAAAATTGTAGGGTAAATAAAAAACTGTGCCTTTGTATTGGCACAGTTTTTTGTTTACTGTAATGCATCTAAGAGATATTCCAAAGTATCGGCGATCACGGTGGCACATTTCGGACCTACACTGTTGGTCTCCTCGTAATGGTTTTCGCCGGTTTCGTCCTCAATTCTTTCCAGGTAGGGTGTATCGGGATGCACTAAAAAGTCGGAGGGAGGCACGATGTAACCGATTTCGTCATTTACCAGGCCAACCACCAGCAGTTGGTCGTAGCCATGATTGGCGGCAATTTCCGCCAGAGGTGTGGGGTTCACACCCTCCGGATTGTGGTAGGCGTACTCGCCGTCCCATACCAATTCCGGGAAGATTTCGCCGGGAATTAGGGCAAACATCATATCACCCAGCTGCAGAGCCGTCATCTCGGATACCAGTACATAACCGGTGGCACTATCGCCGGGCTTGGCTTCGTTACCTAAAATACCCAGGAACTTATAAAAGAGAAAACCGGTGTTGTCCAGGGGGATTTCCATGGAACTGGCGGCGTATTGGAGATTGGCCTCCACAACCACTTCATTATCAATGGAAAGGGCATAATCAACCAGTTTTCGACCGGTATCCATCATATTTTTGATCATATAATCGTCCAAAACCTGGGTCATAATCAGACCGCCGATGGCACCGGGCATAAACATGGCATGATCGCCGGTTTGTTCCTGGATTAAGTCGCACATTACACCGGGAAAATCCCGGCTGATCAAACGGTTGTCCCCTCGCAGGGATTCGGCGTGGGCACCATAGAGGTACATACGAATGCCGGGTTCTGCAGTGTCATCCGGTTCAAAGCGCAGCTGATGGAGCTTAGCATCAAATACCTGCGGATCGCGGGAGTCCCGCAGCATGGCTGGGTCGGTTTCAGTGAAGCCATAGTACAAGGTGCCGGTGATGCGATTGGCAGCAGCCTGGGTGGCCGCGTCCACTGCTGCATTGATCAAATTCTCCATAAACTCATCATTTTTGCCGTCAATCAGCGTGGGGCCCCACAAGCCCAGGGTATCCACACTGGCATGATCGTGGGTGGAGTAGACATTAATGGCGGTACAGCCGGTCTCTTCACAAAGGGGCTGCAGCCGCTGACGAATCTCATTGACGGTGGTGGAGCTGAGGGCGATACAGTCCACGCCGATGAGAAGAATGCCATCGGCGCCCGCATCCATCCAAACTGCTTGGGCAGCTTGCAGATCCATCACACCATCGGTTTCCCAACCACTGTTGTAGCCGGCGATATAATAGGGCTGGGAGTCATCTGTGGGCATGGCAATCTCCTGTCGGCCAAAGCCCATGGTCCACTTTGCCTCACCCTCCAGGTGGTCAGTGGTGCGATACACTTGGAGGTCGCTGCCTTGCTGGCATCCGGAAAAAAGAATCAACACACATAAAATGATCGCAAAAAATTTTTTATTCATAGTTGGCCTCCTCTTGGTTATAGTACACCGTAGCGCAGGGCGTTCAATAAGAACTGCAGCACGATTCCAAAACGAATAGAGTTTACATTGGTAAACCACAGGGACACAACAAACAATATAATAACCGCGGCCAAGCCCAACAAAAGAGCCGGAATTGTTTTTTTACAGCAGCCAATGAGCAGACCGAAAAGGACGGATAAGACCAGAATCTGAATAATGGGAAGCGCCAGCTCAGCATCCTGCAGCTGGGCGAAAATAGCTGCGTACTCGCTGTCCTGCCCCATGACCAAGTGCAGGTTACGGACAAAGATGGAGGTCAAAAGAATAGTGATAGTAAAAAGAATAACGGTCGGGAGTATAGCGGATGAAAGTCGTTTTGAAACAGGGATTGGCATATAATGAACCTCCGATAAAAAATATATAATCATTATAGTACATCCGTCGAGGAAAATCAAGAGTGGCCCTTCTTGCAATTCTTCTGCCATTGTGGTATCCTTTTATTGGAGGTGATGCCATGACGGCAGAAGAATTTATTATTAATGAGGAAAAGTTGGCGGGTGTGGTAAAGTACAGTCTGTGCTGGAAAAAGACGCATCCTGGGAGTGACAAGCGCTATCCTTACATCAAGTACCCCGGAGGAAAATGGGAGTACGTGCCGGCGGAAAAGCGAGCTAAAGTTGTCGCCGACTGGGAGGAAAAGTGCCGCTTGAAGGAAGAACGGCGGGGCTTTCGGGTTAAGCTGAAGGCCATGAGCCGAGCAGAGCGCAAGGACTTTCACCAACAAGTGAAGTTATTGAGGATTATACAGTCCATAAACATGTCCGGTAATGCCAGTCAGATGGCCAACGGCGACACGCGGGACTCCAAAAGCGAAGTGATCGTCAGCGATATCATCGAGCGCTTGGGGCTGCCTTACGTGCATACGCCAGGTATTGTAGCCAACTACAAGTTTTATGCCCCGGACTT
>JAFUJY010000209.1 GCA_017467985.1 Bacillota bacterium | reverse complement strand
GCAAAATGGAGAAGAGTTGTTGAGTGGCCCGGCGGGACTGCATTTAGTGCGAACGGCCAATGAAGGGATGACGGCATGGCGAATTGGAAGATATCTTGGAATGGAACCGGTAACGGATACCGTTAAAGTCGTTCAGGAGCAGGGAACGCTGCGCAACAGTATCACTTTTGAGCAGCGGATACTGCATTCCCGTGTAAAAATGACAATATCTTTGGATGCAGATGCAGAAGCTCTGAAATATGCGTTGTCGGTGGATTGGCATGAGACATGCAGTGGACAGGAAGAAATTCCGGTATTGACATATCGTTTGCCGCTGAAAAAAGAAACGAAATACATTCGATGTGATGTTCCGGGAGGTATGGCGGACAGAGAGGCTCGTCATATTGATGTGCCGGCATTGTCTGGCGTAGTTGGCCTTTGCGAAGGAACGACGCTGGGATTGATTACGGACTGCAAGTATGGATATCGTTTAGCTGAAAATGTGTTATCTGTTACATTAATTCATACTGCCGGAGATCCGGATCCATATCCTGAACGAGGAATTCATGCCATTGAATTATTTGTTACGCTAACCGACGGAACGCATGTGGATATGAAAAACAGAGCATCATGGTTGATACAGCCTATGACAGCAGTACCCACCGGGTGGCATAAAGGTGTTGCGCCGGAAATAGATTCTTTGTTGGATGTGCAGGCAGAACACAGTGTGCTGACAAGTATACAGAAGAACGACAAAGGAGAATTGTATCTGCGTTTTTATGAAGCAGAGGGACGAGAAGAAATGCTCAGAATTCAACTGCCTTTTGGAGCGAAGAGTGCGGTAGTAACCAAGTTGGATGGAACACCGATTGGAGAGGCTACAGTGCAAGGCCAGTGGGTTCAGTGTACAATTTCACCCTATAGCATGATACAGGTCCAGGTGAATCCATAAGCTTTTTACAGAAATCCCCCTTTACAAACAGGGGGATTTCCTGTATAATTATAGTAGTTCTTTGGGAATATAGCTCAGTTGGTTAGAGTGCCACGTTGACATCGTGGAGGTCGCTGGTTCGAGCCCAGTTATTCCCACGTTTCCCGGAAGGTGTCTTTCGGGATTATTTTGTATCAGGGGGACGAACAAATGGAAAAATATTTGGACGAATCTTTATCATTTGAGGAGCGCTCAGCGGATCTGCTTAGTAAAATGACATTGGAAGAAAAGTTGAGTCAGATGACCTATCAATCCAAGGCGATTGAGCGCCTTGGTATTCCGGAATATAATTGGTGGAATGAAGCGCTGCATGGTGTAGCTCGGGCAGGTACAGCCACGATGTTTCCCCAGGCCATCGGTCTGGCAGCCATGTTTGATGATGAATTTTTACAGAAGATTGCCGATGTTATATCTACTGAAGGACGGGCAAAGTATAAGGCCTATTGTGAAGAAGGAGACCGTACGATTTACAAGGGACTGACTTTCTGGTCTCCTAATGTAAATATTTTCCGGGATCCCCGTTGGGGCCGCGGACATGAGACCTATGGTGAGGATCCTTATTTGACCTCTCGGTTGGGTGTTGCTTTTGTAAAAGGTCTGCAGGGAGATGATCCTAAGTACTTAAAGACCGCGGCCTGTGCTAAACATTTTGCGGTACATAGTGGTCCGGAGGGACTCCGTCACGAATTTGACGCCCAAGCCAGTCCTAAGGATATGTGGGAGACTTATTTGCCTGCTTTTGAGGCCTGTGTGAAGGAAGCGAAAGTAGAGGCTGTTATGGGTGCCTATAACAGAACCAATGGCGAGCCTTGTTGTGGTAGTAAGACTTTGTTGCAGGATATTCTGCGGGAAAAGTGGGGCTTTGAAGGCCATGTGGTATCTGACTGCTGGGCTATTATGGACTTCCACAATCATCATCATGTAACGGCAACGGCACCGGAGTCGGCAGCCCTTGCCCTGAAGAATGGCTGTGATGTGAACTGCGGCAGTGTGTATCTGCATTTGCAGGCGGCGCTGGATGAAGGGCGCATCACTGAAGAAGATGTGGATAAGGCTTTGTTCAGATTGCTTATAACCCGTATGAAACTGGGTATGTTTGACAAACCTGAAAATGTGCCCTATGCGGCCATTCCTGTAACCGCCAACAATACCAAGGAGCATCGCAAGATGAACCTGGAAGCAGCCCGCAAGAGTTTGGTTCTGCTGAAGAATGCAAACGGAACCCTGCCACTGGATGCGAAGAAGATTAAACAGATTGCAGTTGTTGGTCCCAATGCAGACAGTCGTGAAGCGTTGAAGGGCAATTATTACGGGGAGGCAGATCGTTATACCACTGTTTTGGAGGGAATTCAGGACTATCTGAAGGATACGGATGTGAATGTGGCCTATTCACTGGGCTGTGTTCTGTTCCAGGATAGATATCATCAGCAGGAAGATCAGTTTATTTATGAGGCCACAGGTTTGGCCAAAGCTTCTGATGCCATTGTGGTTTGTCTGGGTCTGGATGAGCGAGTAGAGGGTGAAGAGAATCACAAGTCCAATTCCTATGGAAGCGGCGATAAGGGTGACCTGCAGTTCCCGGGGAAGCAGAAAAAACTGTTGGAAAAGGTATTGGATGCTGCCGGAGATAAGCCGGTAATTCTGGTAAACCTGTCCGGAAGTGCTATGGATTTGAATATGGCTGAGGAACGCTGTGCGGCGGTCATTCAGGCCTGGTATCCCGGTTCCCGGGGCGGTCAGGCGGTTGCGGAGATGATTTTTGTTGAGTTTGCCCCTGCCGGACGTCTGCCGATTACCTTCTATAAGACATTAGAGGAACTCCCAGAGTTCACAGATTATAACATGACAGGGCGTACTTATCGTTATATGAAGAACGACGCCCTGTATCCCTTTGGGTATGGTCTGTCATACAATCAGTATAGTTATGAAGCACTGAACGCACCGGAGTGGAATGATGATCAGCTGACCTTGAAAGTAAAGATTACCAATGAGGGCACAATGGATGGTGAGGAAGTTGCTCAGCTTTATACCATTCATAAGAGTCCTGTGTTGGAATCTCCCAATTGTTCTCTGCGGGGCTTTAAGCGAGTTGCTGTGAAGGCAGGAGAAACAGTGGAGGTTCAGTTTACACTGACCAAGGAAGACCTGATGATGGTGAATAACGATGGTGAAAAGGTTCTGGAAAGTGGTGAATATACCATTACTATCGGCGGAAGTCAGCCGGATGGCCGCAGCGAAGCACTGACTGGTCAGAAGGTGCTGCGTTATACAATTGAACTGTAAGTCACTAGTAGGGAAAGTGAACTTGAAAAAACGTAGGACAGAATGCAAGAATTTTTGGGAAAAAGTCCCAAAGTATTGCATTCTGTCCTACGCTTTTTTGTATGGGAGAGATCTTAATTATTGAGAGAGTAAAATACTGCTGACCTGGGGGAAGGTCCGATAATCATCAATAGTAATGTAGGGAAAGTCGGATAAATACACCGATTCATCATTTCCGCCTAACCCGTAATCATCACCAATATAGACAACATTTTCATGGGCAAAACCATTTTCGCGACAGTACAGGTCCAAGGCATAATACTTATTATAGGGCTTGGGTGCCATGTCGAAAGAAGAAGAGCCGCCCACAAAAACACAGT
>JAFUJY010000208.1 GCA_017467985.1 Bacillota bacterium | reverse complement strand
GTGGTAAGAAGCCGGTATTTAAGGCAGCGGAGCCGGTACAGGAAGCGATCTTCTGCGATGGTGAAAAGGAACTGATTTTGACTGCCGGCAAGATTCGGGCAGTGATTTGTAAAAATCCCTTCCATATATATTATTATGAAGGGTTGAAGCTTTTGACTGAGTCCGAGGGCAAGAGCCTGGGTTATGTGACCTTGCCCGATGGTACGGTGCGCATGAAGGAAGAACTGTCCCTGGGTATTGGTGAACTGGTGTATGGTCTGGGCGAGCGATTCACTCCCTTCGTGAAAAACGGCCAGACGGTGGATCTGTACAATGAGGACGGTGGAACTGCCAGCGAGCAGACCTACAAAAATATTCCGTTTTATATTAGCAGTCAGGGGTATGGTGTATGGATTGATACCCCTGCGCCCGTGTCCTTGGAGATTGCATCCGAAAAGGTGGAGCGGGTTCAGTTTTCGGTGGAGGGGGAGGAGATTGCCTATTGCGTAATTGCCGGCGGCAATCTGGAAAAGCCCTATCATGGTGTGCTGTCCAACTATATCTATCTCACCGGACAGCCGGCACTGCCGCCCCGGTGGTCTTTTGGCCTTTGGCTGTCCACTTCCTTTACCACCAATTATGATGAGGCCACGGTGATGGAGTTCCTGGAAGGCATGGAGGAGAATGGTATCCCGGTGGAAGTGTTCCATTTTGACTGCTGCTGGATGAAAGAGTTTGAGTGGTGCAACTTCCAGTGGCGCCAGGATTGCTTCCCGGATCCGGAGGGGATGCTGCGTAAGATCCACGACAAGGGCATCAAGGTGTGTGTGTGGATCAACTCCTACATCGCCCAGAAGTCGCCCTTATTTGCAGAGGCTGCCCGCAATGGATATTTGATCAAGAAGACCAACGGTAATGTGTGGCAGACGGATCTGTGGCAGGCGGGTATGGGCATTGTGGACTTTACCAACCCGGTGGCGGTGAAGTGGTACCAGGACCAGCTGCGGAACTTGATCCGCATGGGTGTGGCCTGTTTCAAGACGGCCTGTGGTGAGCGGATTCCGGTGAAGGACGTGGTCTATTATGACGGCTCTGACCCGGTGCGCATGCACAATTATTACACCCTGCTGTATAATCAGGCGGTGTATGAGGTATTAAAAGAAGAAAAGGGAGAGGCGGATGCGGTGGTATTTGCCCGTTCAGCCACCACCGGCGGTCAGGCCTATCCGGTGCATTGGGGCGGTGACTGCGAGTCCACCTATCGTTCCATGGCGGAATCCCTGCGGGGAGGTCTGTCCCTAATGTTGTCGGGACTGAGCTTCTGGAGCCACGACATGGGTGGTTTTGAGGATGATGCCTGCACTCCCGATGTGTACAAGCGCTGGACCCAGTTTGGTTTGCTTTCCACCCACAGCCGGTATCATTCCAGCCGCCGTTACAAAGTACCGTGGCTGTTTGATGATGAGGCGGTGTGCGTGAGTCGGAAGTTTACCCGTTTGAAGCTGTCGTTGATGCCCTATTTGTGGGCCCAGGCGGTGGAGTCGGTAAAGAATGGTCTGCCCATGATGCGTCCCATGATGATGGAGTTCCCCCAGGATGAGATGTGCAAATATCTGGATCTGCAGTATATGCTGGGAGAAAATCTGCTGGTGGCTCCGATTTTTAATGATAAGGGACTGGCCCGGTATTATCTGCCGGAAGGCGGTTGGGCGAACTTGACCACGGGACGGACTTATGTGGGCGGCCGATGGTATACGGAACAGTATGATTATGATACCATGCCTTTGTTTGTGAAGTGCGGGACCATTTTGATCTGCAATCAGCAAAAGTATGGCAGTGCAGATTATGATGACCGTAAGGGGACACTGATTCAGATTTATGACGTGCCACTGGAAGGGGCCCATGCAGCCTGTTATGATCGGGACGGAAATGAAATTGCTTCAGTAACGGTGCAGCGCACAGAAGAACAGATGATTATTGTGAGCCACGGTTTTGAGGAAGATGCCCGCGTGGTGGTGGAAGGAGTGCAGTACCCCATGGTGGGCGGCGTGTTGGTGTTAGTATAAAGGGGGATTCTCATGAACAAAATCTATGAGCTGCAGGAGCAGATTGCCCAGGAAAACCGGCTGAACTATAAGTTAAAGAGCTTAAAGAAGCAGCAGGAAGAACTGGAGAAAAAGGTCAGTGACCTGCGCTGGAAAAAAGAGCAGGAAAACGAAGATGTGGAGCGTCTGGAGGGACGGAGCCTCTATCGTTTTTTCTATAAGATTATGGGCAAAGAATCTGAAAAAATGGAGCAGGAGCAACGGGAGGCTTATGAGGCTGCGGTCAAATATGATGCGGCAGTGCAGGAGCTGAACGCGGTGAGGGGGGACATTTCTCAGATTAAAGATGAATTGATGGAGCTGCGGGACTGCCAGCAGCGTTACGAGGCGGCAGTGCAGCAGAAAAAAGAAGAGTTAAAGGCCTCCGGCAGTGTGCAGGGGCAGGAAATCGCCCAGATGGAGCAGGAGATGATCCATCTGCAGAAGCAGATCAAAGAAGTGGAAGAAGCCATTGCGGCAGGACGCAGAGCCCAGGGCCTTGCGGACAGCATTCTGGAAGACTTGAGCAGTGCTGAGAGCTGGGGAACTTGGGACTTGTTGGGCGGTGGTCTGATTTCGGATATGGCCAAGCACAGTCACCTGGACAATGCCCAGGGCAAAATCGAGTCTTTGCAGGTGGAACTGCGCCGGTTTAAGACAGAGCTATCGGATGTAAAGATCCAGTCGGACCTGAATGTGCAGATCGAAGGCTTTCTGCACTTTGCAGATTATTTCTTTGACGGAATCTTTGCGGACTGGACGGTGCTGGAGAAGATTAAAGATTCCAGAGCCAAGGTGCAGGATGTGAAGGGCCAGGTGGGACAGATGCTGAAGAATCTGGATGTGATGAAGG
>JAFUJY010000207.1 GCA_017467985.1 Bacillota bacterium | reverse complement strand
GTGTCGCTGGTTCGATTCCGGCTCTGGGCATTTTTTAAATTAATACTTATGCGGGCGTAGTTCAATGGCAGAACACCAGCTTCCCAAGCTGGATATGCGGGTTCGATTCCCGTCGCCCGCTTTCTTGAAAATTCTATTTTCTATTTTTCTTTTTCTTAATTTAAAATCCGATAGAAGCTGCAAAATGTATGAAATGATACAGATTTAAGGGATCAGTATGATTCGATGGTATTGTTTATAGTAAAATATTGTCAAAATTTTGCAACTAAATATAGTTGCAATAAAAGTTGAAAAATGATAAATTAAAAATGTAACAGGAGGCATTTGATGGGACAAAAGGAAAAATTGATTCAAAAGTTAAAATCCCGGCCAAAGGATTTTACTTTTGAAGAGGTTGAAAAGCTATTGGGATATTTTTCGTATTCATGCTCCAACAAAGGCAGGAGCAGTGGATCGCGGGTTATGTTTACAAGTGAAAAGTATCCACCGATTTTGTTGCATAAACCACATCCACAGAAAGAGTTGCGGGGTTATCAGATTAAACAGATCATAGAAATTCTGGAACGGGAGGGATTATTATGAGTAGTGTAATGGAATATAAGAATTATGTTGGAAGTGTTGAATTCTCTGAGGCAGATGGTTTATTTTATGGGAAAGTATTAGGGGTAAGGGCACTGATTTCTTATGAGGGAACGAATGCGAAGGAATTAGTTGAAGATTTTCATGGTGCAGTTGAAGCGTACCTGGCCCTCTGCCGAGAGGAAAGAAGAGAGCCAGAGCGGGCATACAAAGGAAGTTTTAATGTGCGAGTATCCCCGGAACTTCACAGACAGGCAGCAATTTATGCATCAACCCATCAGATGACTTTAAATAGTTTTGTTGAAAAAGCGCTAAAAAGTTTGCTTGCATTGCAAGGATAATTGTGTGTTAAATGGTTGTGTTGAACTTAATTGAGTTTAGTTCTTCCCGACAAATCCTCAAAGCCCCATCCTCCCACACACAAACAGCCCATTTTACCAGAATTAACCGATACCCCCTGATTTCGATTCCGGTAATGTAATGTGGATGTACACAGCAGCCGGTATTTCCATAGGCGGGCGCGCCGGGATTCGGGAGAGTTGGGCGGTGGGTGTGGCCGGCAATCAGACAGAGGTTTTGTGAATTCGAGAGCTTTTGGCTTTCCAGCCAGGCAATCAGGCGGCGTTCCGTTTTGGAGCGCCGCTTATTATTTAATGCCGCACTGGTAGGATTTAAGACACCCACCAGTTCCAGCGGCTTCCAAAGATAACGAACCAGGAAACGTGCCAGTGGCCAGAAGGTGGAATTCAGCGGATCGACCTGATGGCCGTGGGTAAGGAAAAGCTCATATTCGTTCTGTGAATCAGCCAGGCGCAATCCAGGATAAAACCGGATACCGGGGAATTGACTTACAGGACCTCCTTGTATGTTGCAGTAGCGGGCAGCACAGTGACGAGCGGGGAAATCATCCCTGCTTTTTATAATGTCATGATTCCCGTACAGCATATAAAGGCGATTTTTCTGATAGAATCGGGCGAGAAGCCGGAACACATTTCCGTGAACTGCCATAATAGCATCCATAGAACGATTCTCCCACAGTTCATCCCCGTCGCCCAATTCCAGATAGGTATAACCTTCCTTATAATAATGCCCCAGAGCGGCGAGATAAATATTTTCATTCTTAAGAAAATTATCACTGGCATTCCCGACGCCTCGATGGCAGTCGCTGAAAAGGATGTAGCGGGAATTTGCGTCCAGAGGCAGGATGGGAGAATTTTCGTAAGCTTTGATCAGAGAGGATGCACCTGTCATTTTTTTCCTCCTTGCGCCTGATATGATGATTCTTCTTAGCCATGTCCTTGCGCATTTGGATTTTATATATTTTATTCCGGAAGGAGGAATGAGTTCTGCAGGAGGAAAAAGGGACTTGAAAATTCAAGTCCCCCTGTGTATAATCGAATCAGAAGGTATATCGGGAACAAGTTCCGATTGCCCTCAGTAATTTTATCAAAAGAACTGGCGTCTGTCACTTTGGGCAAGGAGGACGCTAGTTCTTTTTGTTATTATGATTATCCAAATAGGACAGAGCCGTAAATACAACAAGCAGTAACGTAAGTACATCACTAATACTTATCATATGGCATCACCCCCTTGAGAACTAGAGGGCATCAACATCGGAACGTTGCATCCTGCTTCTCTTCGAATACACAAGATAACTATAACATAACATTGAAATAGATGCAAATAAAACGTAAAAAAACCGTAAATTCGGTTTAAAATATAATTGCTTTTACAATAGAATTCCCATATAATTTATTTAGCGTAAATGCTAACTACATATTCCTGAAAGGAAAAAATGGTATCCGCCATGCCAAAATCAGACGAACACTACATGAAACTTGCCCTGAAACAAGCCGAGAAGGCTGCCGCCATCGGTGAGACGCCCATTGGCTGTATCATCGTAAATGGTGATACCATCGTGGGCCGTGGTTATAATAAACGAAACTATAACAAGAGTACCTTATCCCATGCGGAGCTGATCGCCATCGACAAAGCCAGCCGGAAACTGGGCGACTGGCGGCTGGAGGACTGCACCATGTATGTGACACTGGAGCCCTGTCAGATGTGCGCCGGAGCCATCGTCCAGTCCCGGATCGACAAGGTGGTAGTGGGTGCCATGAGCCCCAAGTCAGGCTATGCCGGATCCATCATGAATTTGCTGCAGGTGCCGGAATTCAATCATCAGGTTGAACTGGTGACTGGTGTATTGGAAGAAGAGTGCCAGGAGATGCTTCAGAAGTTCTTTAAGGAGCTACGCTTTAAAGTAAAGGAAGAACGGAAGGCAGGAATCAACCGCAAGCACATGTATCTGGATAAGATCGGAAGAAAATACCAGTAGTTCTGCCGGTATCACAGGAATTATTCGGATATCACCGGACAAAATCAAAAGATAAGACCAATATTATTGGGGAGAAAATATATGTCAGATATTTCGTTTGGGAAAAGATATTCCCGTGGATTTCAAAAATTTTATGACGGTTTCCATCTGGTGGCTGGGGTGGTCTGTGTGCTGCTGCTCCTTGCTTCCATGGTCAGCAGGGAGAATCCCATGAAGTTTTTTCCGTTGATTTTCCTTGACGCAGCGGCGTTAAATCTGGTAACTGCTTACGCCAGAATCAAGACCTCTTACCGGCGGCGGTATCAGCGCTCTTCCGGCTTTGGTTTTTTGCTGCTGGGAATTATCATGTTGCTGCTGACAGTGGCTACCGGAATTTGTGTTTGGTAGAACGGAAAAGGGGAGAACAGGAGGGGAAATGGATATTTCCCGAAACACCTGATAGAAGATATGAAAGATAAAATACTTACCCTTCTGCGGCAGGAGGCGGGCTTTGTATCCGGTCAGGAATTGTGTGACCATTTCGGCGTATCCCGGACGGCAGTGTGGAAGGCAATCAATGGGCTGAAATCCGAAGGCTATGAGATTGAATCCAGTCCGAGAAAAGGCTACCGTCTGTGCAAGGTTCCGGATGTGC
>JAFUJY010000206.1 GCA_017467985.1 Bacillota bacterium | reverse complement strand
TAATTGCAGAACAAAGTGCCGCACTGTATCAATGTTCAGCCAAGCTGGACATGGTATCGCTGGTCGCAAAGCTCTATGATCAGGTGTTGCATGCCGCAGAGCAGGAAACAACACCGATTGATTATCAGAGAAGTATTTTTCAGCAGATTTTTGATTATATCACAAACAATTACATGTTGCCGGATTATTTCCCTCATCGTCCAGGATATCATCATCAGGATCCTCGATCTCGAAATAGAAGTTTGTCACATCATAATAAATGATCTCCGGAGAGCAGCCGGCCTTTTTGACCAGATTTGTGTTGATGCGCCGAATGATCTTATCCTTGTTGGCAGCAATAAAGTCTAAGGTGTCGTAAACAAAGGACCGATATTGAGAACTACTTGTTTTTGGGGTATTTTCCTGCCATTCTTGTTGGTAACACGTACGGATTGAACAAGGCGCAGATAAGGGGAAACGAAAATATGTTCGAGATACTTATTGCAAATATGGTATAGTCATGCTATAATATTTTTGGGTACTATCAATACGGTAGGTGGTTAGTCCTTCTTCAGGGGGACTGTGACCCTCTGTTTACATAGAGTTCCATTGTATATGGAAAATCTAACGAAAGAGAGGGCTGACTTATGAGTGATTTTGAAATAATCTCAATAATTCTTATGATGATTTCAATCATCGTAACAGTTTTATTGGCTTATATTGAAAATACAAAAAAGTAACCACCCCGACCAAGGAATTGGTTACTTTTTTGTAAGTAACTAACTTTGGACTAACCGTCTATCGGTAGTACCTTTTACAATTATATTTTAAGAAACAATATGGTGATTGTCAACTGGATTTTGGAATTTACTGCAAACATCAATTGAATGATGTGTTTCAGGAAATATAAGTAAGAGTTAAAATCCTTAGTGAGATGTATATAGAGGAGGGGAAAATGCATGAATATACATATTACATGATAGCGGCTGCAGGGGTGCTACTGGCAGCAATGCTCGTCCTGTTGCTCTGCCGGGCCATCAGGAATCGGAAGCGATATCCCGACGAAATAGATCTCATGGAAGGTCATGAGTTTGAGTATTTCTGTGCGGATCTTCTGCGCAGAAAAGGCTTCATCGAGGTGGAAGTCACCAAGGGAAGCGGAGATTACGGGATTGATATCCTTGCGGAGAAGGATGGCGTCACCTACGCTGTCCAGTGCAACTGTTATACCACCCCCATCGGCGTAAAGGCCATTCAGGAGGCTTACGCCGGAAGGGATTATTATGACAGGATGGTTGGTGTGGTGATGACCAACCAGTATTTTACCACGCCTGCTGTGGAGGCGGCGAAAAAATTAAAGATCCTGCTGTGGGACAGAGGCTATCTGGACCGCATGATGGAGGAGTAGGAAGCTGCTAATTCATTCAGTGTCCCGAAATCGGCGGGGCCATTATCTAAAAAGAATTTGTGGAAGGCTAAGTCACTGTATTCGGATCCCCAGGATTCCCGGCATGCATCTTTCAGCAACATGATTTCTAAATATCCAAGGTAGTACTTGGGGTAATTTGCCGGCTCTTCGGCGATGTACTCGTAAATGGTGCTGACAGAGGCACTGTTGGTAATGCCGAACTGAGCCAGTACTTCAGCGGTCTGCTGCAGATCCGCGTTTTTATGATGAATCAATATATCTAATAAAGAGTAAAGGCATAGCTGCGTGGAGCGGTTATGCTTTTCTATTTGTAATAGGGCAGCGTACTCCGGATAGCCGGATGTCTGCATGATTTCTGCTGCGTGGTCATAAGCCATGAATTCTACATACAGTGCCCAGCCCTCTAAATAGCCGCCGAACCAGAGAAGCTGCTGCACGGGAATATCATCATACTGCAGCTGCAGCTGGTTACTGTAGACTGTCTGATAAAGATGTCCCGGAAATCCCTCGTGTGCCAGCGTAGTGTACAGGTCGATGGCAGAAAGGGTCTGGCTGGTATTGATATAGATGGAATTGCCGGTTGTATCGTCCAGCGGCGGCGTCAGGTAAAATGCTGGCGCACAATATTCTTCCAGACAGGCAGCCACTTCTTTCACATGAATGGTGGGGGTGGTATTGCCCGCATCCGGAAAGGCGGGAAACAGGTCGGTCATTCTGTCCCGCAGATCTGTCAGCATATCTTCACAGGTCTTCAAGGGGAACAAGTCACTGCATTCCTGAAAGGCTTCATCAGTCAGCAGATCGTAGTCCACATCTTTTAAGAGCGTCTTAAGAAAATCAAATTCTTCCTCTAATTTCGTAACCAATAATTGACTGATTTCACTGATATTCCGATGGCTGCCGGTTTCGGATTTCAGCAGAATTTCATAGTAATCCGCTCCGTCCTTTTTGGCTGCCAGACCTTCCAATAGAATAGAAGGGTCTGCCAGATTCTCAAGCCCGTGGGCAAGCTCTTCGTAGGCGGGAAGCATGATATTGATCAAAATCTCATCGTTGCGCTGTATGTAGCTTTCTATCTCCTGTGCGCTGAGAAACTGATCCGGGGATGGGGCATCGGAAGCTGAGGCATCTGCGGATTGCCCGGCATTCAATTCCGCTAACCGCTCCCGGAAAGTGATCTGCAGAAAATGTTCCCCGGCATGCAAGTCCTCTTCCGTCAGGATGGTACGACACTGCCGGGCCACATCTCTGAGAGAGCTTGCAGCCATCAATAACCCGGCCTCTTTTTTCTCCCTTTCAAACTGCAGGAGAGAAGAAAAATAATCTCCGGTCTGGGCCAGAATCGCTAAATAGTCTTCCACGTCCCGGATGTTGCGAAACGTATATTCCGCCAACAGGATGGGCAGCTGTGACTGCATACCGGAAGATGGCGACAGGGGTTCTTCGTGGTAAGGATACCTACTGAGGGCGAGGGAAGTCTCTAAATAGGTTTTCAGGAGCTGCCTGATATGAGCATCCCTCCGGGAAATTTTTTCGGCGTCAAGACTTTGATAAAAGCAGAGAGCGTCTTTTAGTGCTTCAATGCCTTCCTGGCGGCCGGTGCTGTCATAACAGGGCAGAATGGCATCGTAGTCGTCAATTCCATATTCTGAAGGGTCCGCCAGAGTGTAGTGCATATTTAAAGTGCTGGCGGTCATCTCATCATGAAAAAGTTGTCTGGCAGCGCGCTTGTACTGATTGGCAGGATGGGTGTACCAGACAGCTCCGCAGGAAACACAGAGCAGTAAGGTAAGACATAACGCAAAAATCAGTGGACGCCTGCGGGTGAAAAAAGAACGAATCTGCATGAACCGACTCCTATAGTAAAGTGTAGTCAGCATAATATATGCTGTGAGAGTATCAAATTATGCCATACAAGATGTACACAATACAACTTTAAAACATATACAGCAAAAATATAAAAAGATGTATTGACATTGTGCAGGTATATTGCATATACTTTATAGTAGAAGAGCATGTAAAAAGACAATTCTTGTCTGCTTCGGCAGAAGAAGGAAAGCGGTTATGGCAGAGAATGTTTTGAAATATCAGGAACTGATCAGATATTTAGATAATTTAATAGAGACCGGTGAGCTGAAAGCCGGGGATAAATTACCTTCCGAGCACAGATTGTCTGATATGTTCGCAGTCAGCAGACAGACGGTCCGGCGTGCAATTGGCATCATGGAGGAGGAAGGCAAGGTGGATCGTATCCGGG
>JAFUJY010000205.1 GCA_017467985.1 Bacillota bacterium | reverse complement strand
GGCTTCATGGCGCCATTGGTTACATCCACAGAAATAATCTTAATTTCATCCCCAATGGGAACCAGCCATTTATCTTCAATGATCTTAGTGCCACCGATAATGCCCAGGACGGATCCCAGGGTGCCCGCTGTACAGTCACCATCTTCACAGCAGCCGGCTGCGATACAAATGCTCTTAGAAAAATCACCTTCACCAAAATACCAGCCCACTAGCATCAAACCAATGTTATTGGGAGCATCATAGCCCAACTGACCATCCGGGATATCCGTCTCCGGCTCCTGATCCTTATAGCCGCCATACAAACCAAAGGATCCGGGATACTGCTGCATCACAGCCTTACGGGCCTGCTTCCAGGTCATGCCCTTCTCATAGCAATCCTTTACCAAAGCAGCTACGCCGGCAATGGCACAATCTGCAGGAATAAAGGCCAGTGCCGCAGCGATCAGTTTCTCCCGATCACTCTCCACAAAGGCAGCACTTTCCAAAGCTGCACAGAAGATCTCCGCATACATACCTTCATCCGCATGATCACAGATTGCGTCCTCATAAGCATATTTTACCGCAATCTCCGGATGTCCCGGGGCCAGACAAGCCCAGATCTCGCTGCGGATAAAACAGCCGCAGCTATCTTTATTATGATTGTTATACCAGCCGGAAATGGGGGGAACCAGGCCATAGCGCAGGTTATTTTTGCCCGCACCGTATTCGGACCAGTCCGCAGTAACATAGGAGGTCCAATACTCACCCAGGATCTCCGCATTTACGTTTTTACCGTACTTCTCGGCGGCATTCAGCCACACCAGCTGCAGATCCAGGTCGTCATTGGGCAGCACACCCTTCGTAATATCATGGGTGTAATAGTCCAGATCATATACTCCGCGGATACATTCAAAGGGTGCACCTAAGGTACCACCCACATTTTTTCCTAACCAACAGGCTCTTACTTTATCTTTGTATTCTTGAAAGGTCAAACTCATGTTCATGTCCTCCACTCTTTTTTTTCTTATTATACATGATTTTCGCCAGAAAAAAAGACAGTATTCTGTCTTTTAAAAGTATTTATTCTTTACTTTTTCTGTACTTCATAGGAGTCATACCCATCCGCTGGGAAAAGGCACTGAAAAACTTCATGCGGTCAGAAAATCCCACTTCGCTGATAATGCGCTCCACCGACAAATCCGTATCCTCCAGCAAGCGGCAGGCCAATTCCATTCGTGCTTCCAGCACATAGGCCTTAAAGGATTTACCGCACCGCTGCTTAAACAACCTGCTAAAATAACATGTATTGTAGCCACACATTCTCGCCAAGTCTTCCAAGCGCAGCCGTTCATTGCAATGCTCCCGAACGTAGGCCAACAGATGTTTATCCACCCCATGGAACTCCGGCTGTAAAGACAGTGCCATTTTGCGAAAGACCAGAATAAACAGCATGTTAAATCCGGACCGTATCATCAGCTGACTGCCCGCCTGGGGCTGGTTCTGCTCCGCCAGCAGCCATCGAATCACTCCTTCCACTTGTTCCCTTTCACTTCCATCAAAATGAATAAAGCAATTCTTTTGATTGACCGATGTACGAAACTCTTCAAAATCTTTTAAGCTCAACAGTGAGAAGGCATTTTCCGAACTTCTGATTCCTTCATCCAGAATTTCCGGCTTAATCAACACATTCACATATTCCATATCATCACCGATAATACTATGCAGACTTCCGTAGTTGATCAGCAGCATGTCTCCATGAGAGGCTGGATACTCCACGCCGTCTACCACATGAATACATTTTCCCCGCAGCATATACATCAATTCAATAAAATCATGGGTATGGGGCGGCTCATCTGCTCCCTTAGCAAAAATAATCGCCGCAGGCTCATCAATATAAAACTTGCCATTATCCAAGCGAAGTTCCACTGCGTTTCCCTCCTCAAAAAACAAGGCGCGGTGGAAGCCGCGCCTCGTATTTGTTTTAATTATGCCTTTTTCTTCTGAACAAAGTAACCTACGATATAGCAGATTGCTGCAACAGTCATACCGTTGATAGAAGGAATACCCCAAGACAGCAGGTTTGCAACCACAGCACCCAGAATAACACCGCCTACGGCAAACCAGTCCACCTTCTTGGTTACTTCCGCACCGGGCTCGTAGCTCTTCTTATCCATGAAGTAGCTCAGAACCAGAATAATACCCACCGGAGGCAGAGTACAGTTCAGAATGTTCAGCCAAGAGGTGAAGTGCCAGTACAGCCAAATCGCCAGAACAGTACCGATTGCACCGGAGATCAGAACCATAGGCTTCTTCTTCTGATTAAAGATATTGGCCAGACCCAGACCTGCAGCATACAAGGCATTGTCGTTGGTGGTCCAGATATTCAGACCCAGCACCAGAACTGCTGTATAGAACAGATTCAGGTTCAACATAACTTCGAAGATGTCGTTACCGCCAACAAAGATATAAGAAACAGCGCCGAAGAAGAACATCAGAGAGTTACCAATGAAGAATGCAACAACGGTGGTAATAAAACCGGACTTGCCGCTCTTTGCAAAACGGGTGAAGTCAGGAGTTGCGGAACCGCCGGAAACGAAGGAACCGATAACCAGACCTGCGCCGCCGATAACCGTCAGGCTTCCGCTGGACTTAGCAAACTGATCAATAATGGTACCCTCACCTCTGGAGATTGCCATGATCATGGCAACGGTACCCAGAATGGCTACCAGAGGAACCGCTACATAACTTACGATGGTCAAAGACTTAATACCGAAGTATGCGGAACAAGTCATACAGATACCTGCCAGAATAACCAGGCCCCACTGTGCAGCGGT
>JAFUJY010000204.1 GCA_017467985.1 Bacillota bacterium | reverse complement strand
GCATGGCATCTGAAACACAAGCATCATAGTAAGTTCCCAGGAACTGACCATAATCTGCCGACTCGTAAGAGGAAATCTCATAGGGAACAAGTCCCTTGGCTTCCATAAAGTTACGATAGATATAATAGGCTCCTAATTGAGTCCAATGATGGTCTGTTCTGAAATAAATATAATCATCCCGATGCTCATACAAAGTATTAAAGGTGTCAATGGTCTGCACCAGCGGATCCATCATTGCATAATGATATGCAATGGACTGTCCTTCGCTGCTGCCGCCCAGCTTATGAATTGTGGCTTCATCCAGCATAATCTGAGTGCTGTCCGGTACCAGAATATTATAAACCGTTGTCTTGCCCTCTAACATCTGGGCGGTACGGCTCATGATTTCCGCATAACGGTTGGCCAGGTCCAGATAAAAGAAATATCTGGAATATGCTGCATCTCCCTGCACATACAGACCGTCTACAATCTGATGCTGAATTTCTTCCTGAACGGCTGCAGGATCATCCGGAATCACCGGCGGTGCCTTGCTTTCTTCTTCAGAGGATTCTTCCACAGAGGACTCTTCGATTGAAGATTCTTCTACTGATGATTCCTCCACAGAACTTTCTTCCTTGGAAGATTCTTCTTTAGAGGATTCTTCTACTACCGATGACTCTTCTTTGGATGTCTCCGGTTTAGAAAGGTTGGAAATGTCCGGAATTTCATCCGCCTGCTTGTTATCATCACCCAGAATCATACTGGTCTGAATTCCGTATAATTTTTTCACCGCCTGATTGCCTTGAATCAGCACATCCCGCATGGGATAGGTATCCGCATACCAGGTGGAAATCTGGCTAAAATAGCTGCCGTCCAGAAAACTTTCTACCGTAAACTCCGGAAACTCCGTCAACTTACGCTTTTCCGTTTCAGAAACGGTGGGACGCATCATCAGCATGAGGCCGATGACAAAGCCTGCCACCATACACAGGATAAACAGGAGAATCTGAGCCACGTCAAAACCATTATTGATTTTCTTTTTCTTATCCATGACCGTCCCTCCTTAAAACTGGAAATACAGGAAGGGATTGTAGCTATTCCCTACCAAAGCCAGTACCGAAATTGCCAGCAGCAAGATGGGTACAAATACGTCAACTAACCGCATAAGAACGGGATACTTTCCCTTTTCTTCGGCCTTTTGATAAATTTTATCCCGCAGCCATCGGCCCAGGGGCGTACAAGCCACAATGGCCACCGGCAAGAAGAAACAATTATTCAGCAGCATGGTTGTGGCATTCATCTGCACCCAGCTGGATGTACCCACACCAAACATACCTGCAAGAACTCCGCCCAGCAGCTGAATATCTTCAAACTTAAACAGTACCCAACCAAAATACACCACAATCAAGGCATAAATATGTCCAATGACTGCGGGCAGATTGATCTTACGCAGTACAAACTTTTCAAAAATCAAGAATACGCAGAAATATAAGCCCCACAAAATATAATTCCAGCTGGCACCATGCCACATACCTGTTAGGAACCATACAACAACTGTGTTACGCAGCCACTTCCAGGTATTCACCCGGCTGCCGCCCATGGGAATATATACATAATCTCTAAAGAATGTACTCAAAGAAATATGCCAGCGACGCCAGAAATCCTGAATGGACTTGGCGATGTAGGGATAGTTAAAGTTCTCCAGATAATGGAAGCCAACCATACGGCCCATACCAATGGCCATATCGGAGTACGCCGCAAAGTCCAGATAGATCTGCAGCATATAAGCCAGCATACCCAGCCACAAACCGGCACTGGAACCCGCACTCAGCCCTTGCATACTGGTGGGCAGCAGCGAATCCGCAATGGTGGCGCAGGAATTGGCCAGTACTGCCTTCTTAGCCAAACCAATGGAAAAACGGCGAATACCCTCTGCCAGATCTGCATTATTGACCTTGCGATGCTCAATCTCATCGGCTACGGTTTGATAACGAACAATAGGACCGGCTACGCACTGATGGAACAAGCCGGCATACAGCAGCAGCTTCCAGTACTTTTTCTGCACCGGCGCATCCTTACGGTATACATCCACCACATAGGAAAGCACCTGGAAAGTGTAGAAAGAAATACCAATGGGCAGAACAATCTCGGGCACCTCTTTGGGAAAGCCTGTCCAAAACTGAATGTTTTCCAGGAAAAATCCTGTATACTTAAAGACACCCAGAATGGCCAGCATCACAATACAGCCCAATATCATCCATAACTTGCCGGATTTACCCCGTTCTTGGGCTTTGCTGACCCATATGGCGAACCAGAAGCTCACCGCCACAACCACCAGCAGCAACGCCAGATATTTCGGACTGCTCCATCCGTAAAACACCAACGAGAATACCAGTAAAACTGCGTTTCTATATTTATCCTTCACCATATAATAGATGATCAAGTTCGGCGTTAAAAACAAAAATACAAACAATAAGCTTGAAAATACCATCTCATTTTCCCCTTTCTAAAGCTCACCTTTTATTATAACCTTTTATACGCCAAATGACAAGACTTATCGGATAAAAAACTTGTCAGAAGGTCTGATTTGTATTATAATAACTTCATAGAAAGGTGGGATTTTTATGGTTAGACCGATTATGCGAGATATTTTCTTTTTACGGATGCCGTCAGAACCGGCTACTACAGCGGATATCCCTGTGGCCGATGATTTGTTGGATACTTTGCGGGCCAATGCCGCAGGCTGTGTGGGCATGGCCGCCAATATGATTGGAGTGCGCAAGCGCATTATCGCCTTTGATAACAATGGGATGTATATGGAGATGTTTAATCCGGTCATTACGGCTCAGTCCGGCCCTTACCAGACCGAAGAAGGATGTCTGTCCCTCTCCGGTACACGCCCAACCACTCGCTACCGTACCATCACTGTACAGTGGCAAAATCGTCTGTTTAAGAAATGCAGTATGACCTTCACTGGCTGGACTGCTCAGATCATCCAGCACGAAATAGATCACTGCAATGGTATTATAATTTAGAAAAGGCTGCTCAATGAGCAGCCTTTTCTAAATTCCAAATATGTTTGTCCCTGCGAAATACAATACAGGTAATCACTCCGACGATACCCAAAATAAAGAATAACACGGACGCACCGGAGCCTTTTGTGCTGCCAAACACAGCGCACAGCCAGCTTTGATCTCCTAATGAGGCCAGCCAGGGCTCAAAAACCTGATCAATCAGCCAGCCTCCCACAAAATATCCTATGGGAATGGTGAAAAACTGCAGTGTATTTCTGGCAGAATACACTCTTCCCTGCATCTGTACCGGAATATACTCTCTGAAAAGCACATCCATATTGGCATTCATAATAGGGATGGCAATCCAGCCCAGGAAGCTGCCAATTCCCCAAATGGGAATGGAATTGCCCAGAGCCAGGAAAAAGTTCTCTGTACTCATGGACAGCATTAAGGCATTACAGATCACCCTTACTCGGGATTTGGGGGCCGGTGCCAGTGAGACAGCCGCACTGCCCGCCAGCATGGTCAGTCCCGTGATGGTATTCATAACGCCCAGGGCCACTTCACCGCCACCGGGCACGGACAAAATCATGGCCGGGAAGGCTGCATTGTATACCGATGCGGTAAAATTAATGGCCGCAAGAAATAGTATCAGATCCAGTATCCCCCGATGCTCCTTCAGATATTGTAGTCCGCCCAAAGCTGAGCGAATCACGCCATCTTTCTTTTGGCTCTCTATCATCGGGATCTTCACCCATACCAGCAATACCACAAAAGCCAGTACAAATGTGGCCAGATCAAACCAGATGACCGCATGCAGTCCCAGTAAAGTATACATGGATGTGGCAATCATCGGGGTCAAAATATTAATCAGTGAACTGGAAAAGGATTTCAGTCCGCTGACTTTCTGATAATGCTCCCGAGGCACCAACAGTGTTGTCGTTACATCCGACGCCGGCCGCTGAATGGTATTCATTAGACCGTTCAAAGCATTCAAGGCATACAAATGCCAGATCTGAAGGCTCCCTGTATGTAATAAAACCAGCACTCCCACCGTACAGGCTGCCGCAAAGGTATCACACACCAGCATGGTCACCTTTTTATTCCATTTGTCGCTCAAGGACCCGGCAAAAATGCTCATGATCACATAGGGCGCATAGGAACACACGGACAGTAATGCAGTGGTTAGGGCTGACCCCTCCGCCTGGTAGGACCAGATGATCAGCGCAAAATTGGTCATGGCACTGCCTAGTGAGGATAAGGACTGGGTAGACCACAGAATCAGAAAGTATTTTAAATCTTTGAATAATGTTTTCATGTTGACTTTGCTCCTTTTTTCATTTTATCCGACAAAGAATGCAAAGTCCCCGGGACGAACCATTACTCCATGCAAATTCGCCCTTTAGACTTTGCATGGAGCGCAAGCAATGCACAGGATCATAATCTCCGTCCCTCCTTTATGAGAAAAATTTTCTTAATATATATGTTGGAGTACAACTCCATGCATGGCAATAACTGTTAATGATACTGGAACCATAGGGGGACTCTTTTTTATTCTTAGGATTGTACAATTCCCAGAAAGTATCCGCCCCGTCCTTCACCATCTCACCCCAGTAGGACTTGATGTAATCCAAAGCCTTGTCCTTCTGACCACACTCCAAATAGGCCATAACAAAGTGATGATTCATATAGGGAGTGACCATATTCATCTCTGGATCCAGCTGAACCAAGCAAGCTAAAATCTCCTGATTGGTCTTCTGATCCCAGACCCCTGCCAGAACCATCCATACCTGAGATGCATAGGAAATCTGCTTTTCCTTGCCGCTGACAAAAAGTTTCAGGGACGGATCCCACAAATATTCCTTTGCTGCCCGGATTGTTTTTACCAGTTCTTCTTCAAACAGAGACACATCTTCTCCCAGCAGTTTTCCCAGTTTAATTCCCTGACGCAGGCTATAAATCAGTACGCCATGGGCACCCGCCTGTTTATTTAATCCCAGCTTCCAATCCAAAAATGCGCCGCTGTCTTCGATCACAACACCTCGCTCATCCCTGGCAGATAAACCAATCATCAACTGCTCCCGAGCCACTGCCCACAGTTCCCGGGCTGTTGCCTCATCACCACTGGCCTTATAATAATCCAGCAAAATGGATACAAAGAACAACGCATAATCGTACATATAAATAAAATCAACGAATACTTTGGGCTCGGTAAAAATACAGGCTCCCACAGCACCATTTTCATGCCGGCACCCGGCAAATAGGTACAGACAGCGCTTAACCAAATCATAATGACGGAAGGTTTCGTAGTTGGCCAGCGCTTCCAATCGCAGATCACCAATCCACAGACGCCGATCCCGCTTCGGTCCATCCTCAAATACATCCTGCATACAGTCTTCCAACGTCTTTAAGCTGACCTGATCCATCTTCTGCAGCAGTGCATCCGTGGTTACATAGCTGCCACCGGCACTTTCCTCCACCGCGGATACCGCCTTAAACTCCACATGATCAATTACGATTTTATAATGGGGAGATGTATCAATGGCTGTCAGCTCCAAAAAGCGCATGGCATATCGCCGGGACAGCTGAACTACCGCCGGAAACACATCCACATGAATCCACTCTTCCTGAATCCAACTACGGCTCAGGCCACCATTGTAGTCCTCAGAGCAATCCGTAATTTCCTGGGCATTTTCCCCAAACTTAAACTTCATAAATAAAGGAGCATCGGGATGTTCCCCCTCTGAATGAATATGAAGGGTCAAATAACCCACATAATGATTGCCAAAATCCAGACACACCTTGTCCCCTTTGCCCAGCTGCATCTGCCCCAATTGATCAATGGATTGACTCTTTACTACTTTACCTTTTTTAATCTCCACCATCGCCTTTGGCTCATGGATCTTTTCAACTAATTGCGGTTTTAACGCCGCAGCCTTCTGCAAAAAAGCCTCATTTACCAGATGTTTCATTCTCTCGCCCTCCTGCTTTTTCATTATTTTAACACACTGCTTTGTGAATGTCAAAGAGATTCACCCTTTTTCTTCCCCCTGCATATTTTAATATTGAAATCACCCCTAGGAGGGATATTGTGGAAGACCGAAGAAACTCCAACCGCATGAACGGCGCTCGCCGTAATTATCTGCGGCCCGGCATTGAAAATCGCGAACGGGACTATGCCATGTCCGACCCATCTAACACTTGTAACGATTGTGGTTTTGCTGCCAATCTGCCCACAGGCTGTGATCCCGAAAACCTGTGTCCGAATCTGCCCTTAGCAGCCGCCTATGTACCGTCCCAGCCCTTTACCTGTCTGGTAGGCCCTGACGAGGCATTGGAACGGGGATCCTCTTTTGAAAATCTGTATATGCCCTATAAAAAAGGAGGATGTATGTGATGAGAACCTATAATGATCATCGTCAAAAAATGCTGCTGGATATTCAAAAAGTAGACTTTATGCTGGTAGATCTGAACCTGTTCCTGGACACCCATCCCAATTGCGCCGAAGCTATTGCTGAACACAACAAGCTGGCAGAAATCTCCTGCAAACTCCGGGACGCCTACGAAAAACAGCATGGCCCTCTTATGGCCAAAACCTGGGATCAGTCCGAATGTAATTGGGCATGGGTGGAAAATCCCTGGCCCTGGGACGTACAATAAATAGGAGGTGACAATCGTATATGTGGTATTATGACAAAAAATTACAGCATCCCGTAAACATCAAAAAAGGCGACCTGCGCATGGCAAAGTGCATCGCAGCCCAGCTTGGCGGGCCCGATGGTGAATTAGGAGCCAGTCTCCGCTATCTGAGCCAGCGCTATAGCATGCCCACCGGCAAATCCCGTGCTTTATTTACCGATATTGGCACGGAGGAACTTGCCCATGTGGAGATGATTTCCACCATGATGTACCAGTTGATGAAGGACGCTACCATTGATGATATTATTGCTGCCGGCCTGGCACCTTACTATACCCAGCACGGCAAAGCGGTTTATCCGGTGGATGCCAGCGGCGTGCCCTTTACCGCGGCCTACTTCCAGTCTCAGGAAGACCCCATCACCAATATTTACGAAAACATGGCTGCGGAACAAAAAGCACGAAGCACCTATGAACGTCTGATCCATCTGGCAGATGATCCGGACATCATCGAGCCGCTGAAATTCCTGCGTCAGCGGGAAGTGGTACACTTCCAGCGTTTCGGCGAAGCTCTGCAGGATGTCAGCTTTAACCGGATGAGCCCTAAATATCACTAAATGAAGAAGAAGGCGCTGCTGTGAACCCGTCACGGCAGCGTCTTTTTTCGAGATTCTGTCTTTTTCTTCGTTGAACTATAATGAAGGATATGATATACTAAATAAAACTCTTTTAGAAAGGATCTTTCTTATGAACTTCATCATTTCCCGCGCGGATATCCCTAGGGATATTATTCTCGTGACAGACCTGATTCTCACCGTATACGACCAGCTTCCACCGGAGCGTAAAGCTTGGTTTGTGGTGGATGAGGCGGAATATACTCACCAGATTCTCGCAGATGGCCGTGCCTGGGCTTACAAGGCTGTGGATACGGATACCCAGGAGTTGGCGGGAGTCTTTACCGTGATTTTCCCGGGACTTAGTGAACATAATCTGGGATATGATGTGGGCTTAACTGCCGAACAGCTGCCCTTAGTAGCCCACATGGATACCGCCGCTGTACTGTCCCCATATCGCGGACACCATCTGCAGCATCGTATGATGGCCCTGGCTGAAGAAGATCTAAAAAAAGCCGGCTATCGTTATTTGTGTGTAACCGCCCATCCCGACAATCATTACAGCGGAAATAACATGCTTTCTTTAGGATATCAAATCATTACTACCAAAGAAAAATACGGTGGCTTCCTTCGCAATATTTTCATGAAAGAGGTGTAATCCCCATGAACAACTGCCTTTTAGACTGTCTTCAATTTGTGGACTCCATGGCTGCCAAGCTCCAAATTGCATTTAATTCCGAGGATCGTTACCATTCTATTATCGTAAATACCCGTCGTTATTTAACAAATAATCAAATTCAACTGCAGCCTGCTGAACGTCAGCGCGCAGAGCAGCTTTTACTGAACTTACATATTCCCTACTTAACCCAGAATATTTTTCGCGTTTTAAATCCCCTGGAGGTAACACCGGACGATACTTCGGATTACACCCTTTCCATGTTGGATGACACCCAGCTGCTGGCATATTTTCTGTTAGTTATGACCACCATTACTTACCAGCAAAATGGACACCTGCTGCTGGTGAAGTACAGCATCAATATCTGGACCACCGGCTTCCATGATATGGCCAAGGGCTCCCGGGGACGAGTCTATGATATGCGTACCTGGACCACTGTCTCCTACCCCTTTGATAAGTTTTTTAATCTGGGAGAAGTACCTGAAACCCACCAAGATTTGATCAAGTCCTATCTGGCCCAGGCGGATTATATATATGCCACGGATAAAAAAGATGGTTCCACCATCACCGTATCCAACTATAATGGTCAGCCTTTGATTACCACCAATGGTTCCTTTGATAATGATCAGATCACCTGGGCTCGTGAGATTTTGTCTGAAAAATATCCCATCTTTTTGAAAGACTTGCCCCAGGGTTACACTTATATCTTTGAGCTGATTCACCCTGAAAATCGCATTGTGCTGGATTATGGTTCTGAGCGGGATTTATATCTGCTGAGTATTCGCGATCTGACCACGGAAAAACTTTTGCCTCTGGATGAAATTCACGCAGTGGCTCACCAATATGGTTTTCCTTATCCCGAAGTGTATGACTTTACCGACCTGGATACCATGGTGAAGCTGGCCGCAACTATGACAAATGCCAATAAAGAAGGTTGGGTCATTCGTATTGGTGTGGGCGAGGCCGAATATATGGTCAAGCTCAAACTCACCGAATACTTTTCTATGCATCACACTTTTGACAAAATCAAGCTGGGTTGGGTCTACAAGCACCTGCTGGCCAATGATCTGGACGATTTTACTGCTTTATGCACTCCGGAGCAGCAAGAGATTCTCCGCACCAAAAAGAACATCGTCCAAGCAACCCAAGAAAAGATCAAAAATAAAGCCATAATTCAGGCAGAGCGCCATCTGGCCGAGGCTGGACTGACCCCAGAAACCTTTACTGCAGACCGGGACCGAATGATTGCTGTGATTAAAGCGGTCCTGGAAGCCAAAACCAATGTAACGCCCTTTGTGATTCAATATCTAAAAGATCCCATCAAGGTGGACGCACTCATAGAAAAGATTACATACAAAGCCATGCGAGGTTTCTTCCTGGAATTTGGCGAAAAAATTGACCAATAAAAAAGTCTGAGGGGACAACCCTCAGACTTTTGTGATTTCAGCAAAAACTTCGCCTATATTTTCATGCAGCACCAAATCCGCATAACGATCCCAGGATGTTTCATCCCGATTGATCAGTACCAGATGACTGCCTTGGAAATAGCGCAGCATACCCGCTGCCGGATATACATTCAAAGAAGTGCCGCCCACAATCATCAGATCCGCCGACTCAATGGCCCGAACACTCTCCTGTACCGTAACATCATCCAAGCCTTCTTCGTACAAAACCACATCCGGCTTGATCATTCCACCACAAACTGGACATGTGGGAATGCCCCTGGTCCCGGTGATCACTTCCAACCCATAGGGACGGTGACATTTCATGCAGAAATTACGAAGTACAGAACCATGAAGCTCATATACCTTCTGACTGCCCGCCTTTTGATGCAGTCCATCGATATTCTGGGTGACCACAGCTTTTAAGTTGCCCCGCCGTTCCCACTCCGCCAATCCTAAATGGGCAGAATTGGGCTGTGCATCAGGATAAATCAAGTTTTCCCGATAGTATTCGTAGAATACTTCCGGCTTCTCCAGAAAAAAGTGATGAGACAATATCTCTTCCGGCGAAACGCCATACTTATTGATGGTCCGATATATCCCTTTTTCCGAGCGAAAGTCCGGGATCCCCGATTCTGTAGAAACACCGGCTCCTCCAAAGAATACCGCACGTTTACTCTCTTTTAATAACTGTTTTAGCTGCTGCCTTGCCCCCATGAGATCACCTCCGCAAAGATGTTAAAACTCTCTCAAAATAATCAGGAAGTTCTTTTTCAAAATGCATCCACTCACCGGTCACCGGATGAGTAAAGCCCAATACTTTCGCCACCAGCATTTGTCCTGCGAAATCCGTCCCGGAGACACCTTTTAACATGGCCTTGGCCTGACCACTCAACCCGGACGGTCCGTATAAAGGATCGCCCAGCAACGGATGACCAATACTGCGCATGTGCACACGGATCTGATGGGTACGTCCCGTCTCCAACTGGGCTTCTACATAAGAAAATTCACCAAAACGCTCCAGCACTTTATAATGGGTTACAGCCCGACGACCGTCCCGGCGAATAGCCATTTTCTTACGATCCTGATCATCCCGACCAATGGGCGCATCCACAGTCCCCTCATCATCCTTAGGGCTGCCAAAAACAATGGCGTGATAGACCCTTTCAATATCATGGGTCTTCAGCATATCTGCCATTCCCTGATGGGCTCGATCTGTTTTGCACACCACAAGAAGGCCGGCAGTATCTTTATCAATACGATGCACAATACCGGGACGCATCACACCATTAATACCGGACAACTGCCCCTCAAAATGGTACAATAAAGCATTCACCAATGTTCCTGTGTAATTTCCCGGTGCCGGATGCACCACCATCCCCCGGGGCTTGTCCACCACAATCAGATCTTCATCTTCATAAAAAATAGACAGTGGAATATCCTCAGCAACCACATCCAGCGGCTCCGGCGGCGGCAAAGTAATGACAAACTGCTCCCCGCCCTGAATTTTTTCACTATTTTTTGGTACAACACCATCCCGCAGAATTCGACCCTCAGCTAAAAGCTTCTGGATCCGGGAGCGGGACAAATCCGGTACCGCTTCTGATAAAAATTTATCCAGACGACTGCCCTTATCCTGAGCCTCCGCCTGTATGCTTAAAATCTCATCCATTGGCCTTTTCCTTCTTCTCGCTTTTGAACATCCATTCCACCATCTGCGGCTTAAAGAATGCCAACAGCACGATGGCGATACCGCCTACTGTAATAAAACAATCTGCCAAATTAAACACCGGGAAGGAAAACCAGTAGAATTCAAACATGTCCACCACAAATGTGCGGAAAATACGGTCGATTTGGTTGCCGATGGCTCCCGCCACCACCATAATATAGGCAGTCCGCAGCATCCAGACACCCTTCTGATCTTCAATATACTTATAAAAATACACCAAAGCAATAATAACCGCCACAGATACAATGGCCAGCAACATAGTCTTTCCCTGAAAAATGCCAAAGGCCGCACCACGGTTTTCCACATAGGCAAAGCGGAACACGCCCGGCAAAACATCGATAATCGTCCCATCTGCCAGGGTCTCCAACGCCCACAACTTGATGAGTTGATCTGCCCCCACCAGAACCAGTGCAGCAATCACTAAAACCAAATACTTCTTTGCCATCTCGTACCTCCTAACCGGTTAACCAAATCGCTCCGTTTTAATCTGAATTCGCCCTGACTTGGACGTTCCGGTAATTTCTTTTAACTTTAATCGGCCCTTGCCCCGCACAGATAAAATCGCACCTTCATGTACAGCTTGATCCGCCTTATTACACGGGCGATGATCCACCTGTACCCGACCGGCCTTGATCCAATCTGCCGCATCTGAACGACCGGCTCCAAAGCCGCGACTCAACACAGCATCCAAACGCAGCGACGCTACGCTGATGACCAGCTCCTTACCGTCTCCGCCAATCATGCCCATGTCGCCTTCAAATCGCACCACTTCCACAGTGGCGCTGCCAACTTCCCGCAAATTATCCTTCAGGTACCCTTCCATTTCTTCACAGATGAATACCAATGCCCCTTCCGGCTGCACCAACACATCACCAATCTTACGTCGGTCCAGACCACTTCCCAAAATTGCACCCAGATAATCCCGGTGCTGGGGCTTTTTCTTTAAAAACTTTGCGCCCTGCAGCTGAATCTCTAAACAGCACAGCGGATAAAAAAGATCCTCTTCATGTAAAAACGGGGGACAGAAGGACGCCATCCGTCGTTCAGCACCCTCATATCCTCCGTCAAGAGCGACTTCCACGCCCAAGTGCTTTTGTATGGAAAACAGCAGATCCTGCCCGGCAGTATCTAAAAAATCAGAGTACATGGGCGTACCATAACGGTCCGCCTGCCTTGCCAAGTCCTGCAAATGACTTTCCAGCCACTTTTCTTCTTTATGATCCACCTTTACTGCTCCGATCCCCAAGGGAATACCAAACCGCTCTCGCTCTGCAGTGTCTTACGGAAATCACTGCTGGCTGCAATATCCACATTACCGGGAGCGATCATATAGATCTTATCCGCAATCTGCTGAATGTTACCGCCAAGTGCATAACATGCACCACATAAGAAGTCGGTAATACGCTGTGCAATAGGATGCTCCACAAACTCCAGATTGATAACCACCGGCTTGTTATTGCGCAGATCATCGGAAATCTCCTTGGCTTCATCAAAAGATTCCGGGCTGGCTACAACCACTTCCATCTGTACGCTGGCCTGCAAATTCACTACCTTGGGACCAGCCTGAGGCTGAACACGATAGGAACTGGTCTGCGGACGACTCACGCTCTTTGTGGGGCGATAGGAAAACTTCTCATCATTCTCCTGATCATCCGATGTAAAATGAATCTCATTATTGCTGCTGCGATATGCGCTGCGGGTGGAAGAATACACTGCACTCTTCGGTTCCTCATAGGTCTCAGTTTCGTTTTCTTCTTCCTCCTGAACCGGCGCCCAGCCAATCTTTTCCAATAACTGATCTAACTTTCCCATAACTCTAAATCCTTTCTCTTGCAGCCTATCACTTAGCTACTGTATACTGACGCTCACCAAAGAGCCCTGTTCCCACTCTTACTAATGTTGCACCCTCTTCGACTGCTACAATGTAATCATTGGTCATCCCCATGGACAACACATTCATTCTTATATTATGAGCCGAATTGCCTTGATTGTCAACAAAAAGTTGATGCAGAATTCGAAAAACACTGCGATTTTCTTCCGGATCCTCCACAAAAGGCGCAATGGTCATGAGTCCTTCCACCTGGATATGATCCAGCTTGGCGACTTCATCCAGCAATGCCGGTAATTCCTCACATCGGATACCGTACTTAGATTCTTCCCCTGCCACTTTGATCTCTATCAATATATGGGCGACAATCCCCATCTCTCCGGCAATTCGGTCAATCTCCTTGGCCAAGCGCAGACTGTCCACCGAATGAATCAAGTCCACTTTATCCAATACCTGCCGCACCTTATTGCGCTGCAAGTGCCCAATCATATGAAACTGTACCCGCTCTCCAAAGTGCTTCTTTTTTTCTACAATTTCCTGTACATGATTCTCTCCGGCCAGCCGCATCCCCAAGTCATAAGCACACTCCAGCACTTCCATGGGCTGCGTTTTGGTTACTGGAAGGAGGGTTATCTCTTCCGGGTTGCGGCCGACACCCAG
>JAFUJY010000203.1 GCA_017467985.1 Bacillota bacterium | reverse complement strand
CTCGATTACAGTTCAATATTATTTTCTCGCATTAATTCCCGGGCAGAGTCCAGAGAATCTACACCGTGCAGGTTTTTAATGGGAGCAAATTCTTTATTGCGGATTACTTCTGTGGGCAGGCAGTCATCCATCATATGAACCATATCCACAACCAGTGTTTCGAATTTGCAGCCGTTGGGTGTTTCGGGTTTTACCAACTGACCATTTTCATCCAGGTAGGGGATCTTTTTATCTACCACGTGGATGGGCATGTTATTGGCCAGGATGTTTTCCAGGCAATCCAGTCGGAACAGATAGTTCAGGATAACACCGAAGTTATAGGCCAGTTCGCCATTTTCTAGGCGGGTGTTGCGGATTTCATCGGTCATCTCGTAATATTCTACGATGGAGGGCTTGCCGTCCTCCAGACACAGAACACCTACCCGTTCGTCGGGATCTGCTTTACGAACTACTTTACCGCTGCTGGTGTAACCACCATCTAAAGTTGCACCGATGGCCACCGGATCAGCAATATTCTGGAGTACATTATCCACTGCGAAAACATTCAGCCATTCCACGCCCCGCTCATGCATTTCGGGCAGCAGGCCGGCTTTATGGATGGAAGAGAACCAACCGCCGTTGCCGTTGGGGGACAGGGAAATACGTCCCGGCTCTTCCAACAGGATCTTGCCGTTAAAGTCCACGGAAGGAGCCATCTCCTGTACAAAGAACTTTACCTGATCAGCGGGATAGCCGAAGTAATTATGTTCAGCAAAGAAAGCGGTGGTATCGTCATTGTTCTTTTCGCTGGTCATGATATATAACGGTACATAGGCTCCGGCAGCGTCTGTCACACGCTTCAGGTTACCAATCAGAATTTCAAACAGATACATGGTTTTGGTGATACCCACATTCAGCATCCCCTTGGGCTTATCCAAACCCAGACGGGTGCCCTGGCCACCAGCCAACAGTACGGCACCGATTTTGCCCTGACGAATAGCTTCCAGACCAATAGCTCGGAAATAGTCTTCCTTAGCGGCGATTTCAGAAACCTCCATGGCAGACAGGGGTTCCAAATGACCTCGCGCAGAAGTCTGTCCCTTGTGGGCTAAAGCATCAAAAAGACTCCAGTCCAGGTTTTCAATCTGGCGCAGTAAATCCTTCTGAGCAGCATCATCCAGAGTGTCATAATACTTTAACAATTGTTCCTGGCCCTTGCTTTCCAGCAGAGCCTTAGCTTCCTGATAAGTCATGATGAATACTCCTTAATATTAATAATAGTAGCACTGCACATTACGTCCCAGTTTACGGGCCAGTTCTGCTAATTCTTCCAACAAACGGCATTTGATACTTAAATCAAAGGGCAGATCCGGATTCTGGTGAGCCGGGTTGATAGCCTGACCGATATAAAGTGTCAGATGAGTGCATTTTTCCACGATCAGCTTGGCGATCTGGGCGGCACCATTACCCGCATCCAGCAGTTCCAGATTCTGAACCTCACCGGTAGGGGTTACACATTTACGCAGGATTTCCAGCGTACGGCTCAAAGTCAATACGCCTTCGGTGACCAGGTCGATACCCTCCAGGTCTGCGGTGGGAGGAATGGAAGGATCCAGATATTTCAAAGAAGCACGCAGGGGCTTACCGATGATACGGGAAACCATGTTGCCGCTGCTGCCACCGCAGATGACGGTAAGATTGGCGCCATCCAAGAATTCCTTGACCATGCGCTCATCATCTTCCTTATGCTGAGGAGGACTGGCCAGCAAATGCAAATGATTTGCCGGGATAACCTTAGCCACCGCTACAGTTGTATCGTCACCGGGCTGATGCAAATACAATTCATCACAAGCAGTGGAAAGCAGGTTGGCCATACGATGGGCGGAAGGACGCTTAGCGGCTTCTTCTGCCAGATAGTTGGCGATATCATGCCAAGGCCAACCGAAGTTTAGTACACTGCCTACACCTGCATGGGTAACACCGTCACTTACCAGAACATAGTAGTCACCCATCTGTACATCGAAAAAGCTTTCGCGAATTTCTTTGCCGGAGATGGTGCGCTTAATGTAGGCGGGACGGATGAGTTTGCTGCCTCGCAAACAAAAGCAGGCAGGATTATCAAATTCTACCAGGTGGGCGCGGCCATCATGATAGATCTGTAAAATACTAAAAGTAGAGTAGGCCACATGTCGGACAGAACACAGGGGAAGCGTACTGGTAATCGTTTCCATAGTATCTTCCAAGGGTGCACCCTCTCTCATCATGGTGGCGATGATCTTGGAGGTCAGAGTGGAGAGGATGTTGGCTTTAACACCGCTGCCCAAACCGTCGGCCAGGATCAGAATATCAGAATCTTCGGTACGAACTACTTCGACCTTGTCGCCGCACAGCTCTTCGCCCTTGTGATTCAGACTTTTATATACACATTCAACCACATGCTGCATATTCATTACCATTGCTTTCGTCTAACGAAAGCATCCTTTCTTTCGGAATTGTGGCTTTCGCCGCTGCTCACAGTGGCGAAAGCCACAAAACGGAAGGTGAAAAACTTGTTTTTCACCTTAGTCCTCCTTGGAAATCATATCCTTGAGCTTGGAAAGAGTTACTTTGGTCTCAGCGGTGGTTTCACCCAAAAGACCAGCGATTTCCTGAGCAACGGTCATCTGCTTATCGATAACCTTCTGGGCCATGGCAATCGTATCCATCTGAAGGATACGATGGTTTTCTCTTGCCTTTTCTTCCTGAGTTACATCCTTCAAGATACCCAGTACCATGCGCTGTTCAGGCATGTACAAAATGTTGGCGCTGAAAGTAATGCCCAGATTATCATAAGTCACGATACGATCTAGATAAGCGCTGCGGCTTTGGATAATATGTTCGTAGTCAGTGGTATCGATCAGTTCGTACAGATAGGTGTCCAAAGCTTCCTTACGGGTAATACCAAACAGACGCTCAGCACGATAGTTGAATTCTCGGATGCGCAGATCTTCATCCACAACGAAGATTACATTGGGGGTCACCTTCAAAATACCGTTGGAAAGAGACTGTGCCATTTCCTTCATATAAGGCAGACACATGGTGGGTTCAGACTTACCCTGGAAAATGGAGATAGCCTTTTCACGGCAAGTAGCATAGCCACAGGCACCACAGTTCAATTCATCAGCCTTATTCTTCTTGCCGATGCTGCTCAGAATCTGGCGGATCTCGGCCTCGGTGGGCATGGTTTCGGAAACAAGGTTACCGTCAAACTTAGCAGACAGATCACGGCCGCGCTGAACCGGCGGGAACTGAGATTTTTCACTGCCGGTATAGCTTTCCACTGCCAGCTGAGCGGAGAAGCGGTTGTGGTTATGACCGGAAACGGGACCGTTGATACAGTCGCCGGGACAGGAGTTTACTTCAATAAAGCAGCCGTGAATGGAGCCCTTGCGCAGGTCTTCAAACAGAGCCTTACAGTTTTCCACATCATCCACGCACAGGGATTTATAACCAAACAACCCCTTTTGTGCCACCAGGGTAGTAACAATACCACTGGTCACAGGATACATACGAGCGGAACGGGGGCTGTCATTGTCAAAGGGAACTGCCTCCAGAGAAGCGCTGTCAATGCGCTCTTCGTTGATCCAGTTAATCAGTTCTTCAAAGGTAAGAACGGCATCAATCAGACCGGCATTGCGGGGATCACGAGCTTCTTCCTTTTTAGAAATACAGGGGCCTACGAAGATAATCTTAGCAGCAGGACCATATTTTTCCCTCAGCAGCTTAGCATGGGCAATCATGGGAGAAACCACGGGAGCCATCATGGGAACCAATTCAGGATAATACTTTTCAATTAACATATTAATGGACGGGCAGCAGGTGGAGATGATGTTGTCCATGGTGCCCAGTTCCAGCAGGTGGGAGTACTCGGCAGAAACCAGAGCAGCACCCTCGGAGGTCTCGTGTACGTATGTAAAACCAATCGCCTTCAAAATCGCCGGAATCTTTGCCGGGTCATCTAACAGACCGGCAAAAGAGGGGGCAATAGAGATAACGGTGGTGACATGTCCCTTGATATAGCTGCGAATCTTGAAAATATCGCTGAGTACGGTCTTGGCATTCTGAGGGCAGGTGTTCAGACAGTGACCGCACAGAATACATTGATCGGGCATGATCTGCGCCTGGTCATCCTTATACATAATGGAATTGACCGGGCAGGAACGAATACATTTGTGACAGTTCTTACAGCGAACCTTTTTCAAACTGATGATATTAGTCATAATAATTTCCCCTTCTTACAGTGCATTCAGAACTTCCTGACGGAAAAAGTCATCAATGGTAGCGGCGGTTACAGAATGATGTACGCCATTGACTTGAACGCAGACACCGCTGGAACCCTTGGTGCATTGCTCCATACAAAAAGAACCGGAAAGATTGATTTTATCTTCTAGATGATGTTCAACAATTAAAGCAGTAATTCTTTCAATAATGGCAGGAGAGCCCTTCAGATGACAGGAACTGCCAACACAAAGTGTAAGATCCATAAGAAAATACCTCCAGAATAGATTAAACGTTACCTATATTATAATAGAAATCGGGTGGATAGTCAAGAATTTCGGGAATTAATATGAAAACAATGTACATTCCCCAAAAAATATGCTACAATGAAGGCCGAAGAGAAAGATATGTTTGGGCACATAGATGGGATAGGATAAGCTTTTATTAGATGATGTATTCAAAAAATAATGAAAGGAAATATCTGAAATGGTGAACAGAACGGATGCTGAAATTTACAAATTAGTAGATGAATTGATGGAGAAAATGACTCTGGAAGAAAAAATCGGGCAATTGATGTTGGTTGGAATCGGTCATACCCTTGATTTTGGAATATTAGAGACGACGGATGTGCCGGAGAGGATCAAAGCTGGAAAAGTTGGTTTTGCGCTGCAAAATGCAAGAAGCGGCGGAGATATTCGTTATCGACTGCAAAAAATTGCCGTAGAAGAAACAAGATTAGGAATTCCGCTGATGTTTAATGCAGACCTTCTTCATGGCTTCTTTACAGAATTTCCCATTCCGTTAGCCATATCCTGCAGCTGGGATACACAGATGATAGAAGATGCCTGGAGTATAATAGCTGAAGAAGCCACTTGTACCGGTTTGAATTATACCAATGCACCGATGATAGAGGTATCCCGGGATCCGAGATGGGGCCGAGTGGCAGAAGGTATTGGGGAAGATCCCTATCTTGGCAGTGAAGTAGCAAAGGCGCAAGTGAGGGGATTTCAAGGTGGAAAGGGTATGGAGCATTTGGCCAACGGACATACCATGATATCGGCAATCAAACATTATGTTGGGTACAGTGCCGCAGAAGGAGGAAGGGACTATAATACCTGCGATATGAGTGATAATACGCTGTATAATATATACCTTCGTCCTTTCAAGGCGGGTGTACAGGAAGGTGCCGGCTCCGTTATGACTTCGTTCAACACAATCAATAACGAACCGGTTAGCTGCAGTAACAGGATGCTGAAAAAGATTCTGCGGGATGAATTTGGCTTTAGCGGAATGATTATTTCAGATGCCAATTCTCTTTACGAGACCATTCCCCACGGTCATTGTGAAAGTGTTAGTGAAGCTGCATATAAAGGAATGAAAGCAACCCTTACAATCGAATTGGGTTCCAAGTGTTATGAAGAGAGCATTGCGGGGCTTCTTGAAGAGGGCAAACTGCAGATGGAAGATGTGAATGTCTGTGTTCGATATAATCTATTTATGAAGTATAAGTGCGGTATTATGGACAACCCATATCTGTATTTTGATCAGGACAGACAAAAGGAGCATTATAGTACAGAGCATCTTGCAGTCGCTCGCCGGGCTGCCGCCGGCAGTATCGTGATGACAAAGAACAATGCTGTACTGCCCATAGAAAAGAATAAGAAGATTGCACTGATCGGACCTTTTGGGAACAGTCATGATATGTTGGGAACATGGTCAGCAACTCCGAAAAAGGAGGAGTCGGTTACGATTCTGGAGGGGCTTCAGGCAGCCGGATATGATGTGAATTATGCAGCAGGTTGTATGGTTCATGAAGAGATAGATGGGGGTATAGAAGAAGCAGTGAGCCTGGTTAAGGACAGCGATATTGTATTGTTGGCATTAGGGGAAAATTCTGTTGAAAGTGGTGAGGCAAAGAGTAAGCGCAGCCTGCACTTATCAAATGCGCAAATGAAGTTGGCCCATGCTGTCAAAGAGGCAGGAAAGCCCATCGTTCTTTTACTGACCACCGGCAGACCACTGATTCTGGATTGGTTTGATGAAAATGTGGATGGTATTCTGGTGACTTGGTTTCTTGGCAGTATGGCAGGACATGGTATTGCGGATGTCATATCTGCAGAGCATAATCCCAGTGCAAAGCTAAGTATGAGCTTCCCGAGACATGAAGGACAGATCCCTGTTTATTATAATCATCAGAATACCGGCAGACCCATTGATCGAACAGAAACTGACAGCCGACTGAAGAATATTTATCCGGATCTATTTGCGCCTCAGTATATTGATGGAGAGTGGAAGCCCTTATATGATTTTGGATACGGTTTGAGTTATTCAAAGTTTGAGTATTCGGATCTTAGGATTTCAGCTGATACGTTAAAGCGGGGAGAACAATTGACAGTTTCGGTGAATCTTGAAAATACAAGTGATATGGATGGAACGGAAACGGTTCAGTTGTATCTGCGTGATTTGTTTGCATCAGCGGTACGTCCTGTAAAAGAATTGTGTGGGTTTAAGAAGGTCTTTGTAAAGGCTGGGGAGAAAGTGAGAGTTTCTTTTGACGTTAATGAAGATACTTTGAAGTACTATGATGCAGAGCTGAATTATGTTGCTGAAAATGGTGAGTTCAGATTATTTATTGGTGGGAGCAGCAATGTTGGGGAGTATGTTACATTTAGATTGGTGGACTAATCCATAAGCTTTTCTCGCCCCGATTGACTTTTCCATTCACTTGTGCTATGATGATGCACAGATGTTGTATACTTTAATTCCTCCAGGGAGGTTGAAAAGATGAAAAAATATGTTATAGCAGGTACAGGGAACAGAGGTTTTGAGATGTACGCAAAGGCCATCACCGAACGGTTTTCGGATTGTGCTGAGTTAGTGGGATTGTATGATATCAACCCCAAGAGATGTGCCTATGTGGCCAGTCAGCTGAAGGTTCCGGTACCGGTGTTCGATGATTTTGAAGAAATGATTCGTCAATGCCGGCCGGATGGGGCGATTATCACCACGGTGGATCGTTATCATAGCGATTATATTGTGAAAGCCCTGGAAATGGGTGTGGATGTGATCAGTGAAAAGCCCATGACCATTGATGCGCCTCGCTGTCGGGAGATTTTAGAGGCCGAGAAGCGTACCGGGCACAAGGTTATCGTCACATTTAATTGTCGGTTCATGCCACAATTTGCCAAGATAAAAGAACTGCTGATGGAGGGAGCCGTAGGCGATATTCTGAATGTGGATTTTGAATGGATGCTGGATACCTCCCATGGGGCGGATTATTTCAGAAGATGGCACCGAATGCTGGAAAATTCCGGCGGTCTGCTGGTACATAAGTCAACCCATCATTTTGATGTGGTGAACTGGCTGATTGAGCAGGATCCGGTAACGGTATATGCCAATGGGGACTTGATGTTTTATGGTAAGGATCGCCAGGAACACGGGGAACGCTGCAGTACCTGTCAGACCCCTTGTGAGTATAAGTATAAGGGATTGAATGATCCCAAGACCAAAGAACTGTACTTTGACTGTGAGGATGTGGATGGATATTATCGGGATCGATGCATTTTTGATAATGAAATCAATATATACGATGACATGTCCTTAAGTGTGAAGTATTCTAAAGGGGCATTGATGAGTTATTCTCTGATTGCTCATGCACCCTACGAAGGCTGGAAGATGTCGATTAGTGGCACCAAGGGGCGTTTGGAAAGCTGCTGTTACAGTTCGGGGCTGGATACGGATGATCCGTGCTTCCATATTCAGGTGTTTAACCGAAAGGGCGACAAGATTACCTACGACCTGCGTAAAGGAACGGGTACCCATGGCGGTGGTGATGATCGTATGCTGGAGATGCTGTTTAGGGGTGGTGTTCCCAATACATTAAGGCAGTATGCCGGTTCTCGGGACGGTTCCATGTCCATCCTGATTGGTATTTGTGCCAATGAGAGCATTCGCACCGGTCAGGTAGTGAAAGTCAAAGATTTAGTGGATGTAGATTCATATCAATAATAAAAATATAGAAAGAAGCAAATTATCATGAAAATTATTGTAAGTAAAGACGCAAAGGCACTGGGAATCAATGCAGCGGAGTATGCAGCCAAGCTGATTAACGCAGCCATCGCTGAAAAGGGAGAGGCAAGAATCGTTCTTTCCACAGGTGCATCCCAGTTTACCACTCTGGAAGCATTGATTGAGAAGGATGTGGACTGGTCCAAGGTGGAGATGTTCCATCTGGATGAATATGTAAACCTGCCGGAAACCCATATTGCCAGCTTCCGTAAGTATCTGAAAGAAAGATTTATTGGTAAGGTGAACCTAAAGGCCGCATATTTGGTGGATGGTACCCCTGAAGGGATTGCTTCCATCAGTGCCACTTTGCGGGAAAAAACGGTGGATGTGGGTCTGATTGGTATCGGCGAAAATGGCCATATTGCTTTTAATGACCCGCCGGCAGATTTTGACACCCAGGAAGCATATATCGTGGTGAATCTGAACGAAACCTGTAAGAAGCAGCAGGTTCGTGAAGGATGGTTTGCCAATATTGACGAAGTACCCAAGCAGGCTGTTTCCATGACCGTTTCTCAGATTTTAAAATGCAAGAATATTGTATCTTGTGTACCCTATGCTGCCAAGGCAGATGCAATCCAAAAGACACTGGAGCAGGAGAAGAACAATATGGTGCCTGCTACGATTATGAAGGGGCATGATTCCTTTGTTCTGTTTGTGGATAAGGATTCCTTTGCCAATGTGGATACGGCTAAAATCCTTCCCGCACAGGGCTGCGAATATACATTAGAATATGCGAATTAAGATTCAAAATGGTACGCTGATTGCGGACCGGATGATTACAGGGCAGAATCTGTATCTGGAGAATGGTCGAATTGCGGCCATCACTCCGGAGGATCTGCCCTATGATCGTCTTATGGATGCCCAGGGACAGTATGTGTCTCCTGGGTTCATTGACATTCACAGTCATGGCGGTGGAGGGGCTGATTTTATGGACGGTGGTGTGGAGCCCATTGAACAGGCGGCTATGATGCATTTGGAACATGGTACTACCACCATTTATCCCACAACCTTGGCCAGCAGTTACCCTGTACTGAAACAGGCTGTGCTGGATATTGGACAGGCCATGCACAGTTCCAAGCGATTACCCCATATTCCGGGAGCGCACCTGGAGGGACCATATTTTTCCTTAAATCAAAGCGGTGCCCAGAATCCTAAGTACATTACAGACCCAATTCCCCAGGAGTATAACGAACTGTTAGAGCTGGGAAAAGACATTATTAAGCGCTGGGATTTTGCGCCGGAACGTTCAGGCAGTGTGGAGTTTTGCCGCGAACTGGTGAAAAATGGGGTCATTCCCGGCATTGCTCACAGCGATGCCCAGTACAGCGAAGTGAAGCAGATTTATGAAAATGGCTGTCAGTTGGTGACCCATTTGTATTCCGGTATGTCTACCATTGTGCGTAAGGGTGGTTTTCGTATCCTTGGAGTGGTGGAGTCAGCCTATCTGCTGGATGATATGAAGGTGGAGATGATTGCAGACGGACTGCATTTGCCGCCGGAATTACTGCAGCTGATTTATAAGTGTAAAGGTCCGCAGAAGATTTGCCTGGTGACGGATTCCATGCGGGGAGCGGGGATGCCGGAAGGTCCTTCCATGCTGGGCCGCAAGGAAGAAGCCATGCCTTGTATTATTGAAGGCGGTATTGCCAAACTGCTGGATCGCACATCCTTTGCCGGAAGTGTGGCCACTGCAGATCGACTGGTGCGCACTTGTTATCAGCAGGCGAGGATTCCCCTGGTAGATTGTGTGCGCATGATGACCCGCACGCCCGCAGAGGTTATGGGTCTGGATCATACCGGACGACTGGAAGTAGGGTGTGACGCAGATATCGTGATTTTTGATGAGGATATTAGGATAAAAGAAGTGATCTTGTCCGGAGACAGTATATAACGGGAGGATTAAGTCATGGACGTTAGTGTTAAAACCATTTCATCGCTGGAGAAAGTCCGCAGCCGCAGTCAGGAGATGCAAACCATCGCAAATCATAAAATTCTGCTGGGAGGAGAACAGTTTTCCTATCAGCAGATGCTGCTTACGGATGAACGTACAATTCTAAAGGTGTCGGTGGAGTCACCTTTGGCGGAGTATGTTCAGCTATATGTGGTGAATGATGCAGTCATGGATATGCCTTCACATGCCACTTGTGAGGATCTGGATTATTTGACCGGGACCCCGGGCATTATGCCGGATATTCTGCTGCCATTGGAGGAGCAAAAGGGTTGTATTTTATTTAATAATTATGCTGTGGTCTGGGTGGAAGTGAAAATCCCCCGGGAGTATCCTGCAGGAAAATATCCGATTACCATTTGTTATGATGGGGAGCAGAATCTGCAGGAGACCATGATGGTGGAGGTACTGCCCCTTTCGCTGCCGGAACAGGAGTTGAAATTTACCCAGTGGTTCCATGTGGACTGTATTGCCAGTGCCCATCATGTGCCGGTGTACAGCGAAGAGCACTGGGCCTTAATTGATAAGTATATGCAGTTGGCAGGGGAACTGGGGATGAATATGATTCTGACGCCCATCTTTACACCCCCGCTGGATACCCAGCCCGGATTTTATCGGCCCAATACCCAGTTGGTTCGGGTTGGTAAAAAAGAGGGTGGCTACGAGTTTGACTTTTCCATGTTGAAACGCTGGTTGGACCTGGCCCGCAAAAATGGTATGCGGTATTTTGAAATGTCCCATCTGTTCTCCCAGTGGGGACTAAAGTATTGCCCCAATATTTATGCAGGAGAGGAGCACCTCTTTGGCTGGCATACACCAGCCACCTCTCCCGAATATAAAGCATTTCTGGAACAGTTGATTCCCCAATTGCTGGAGTTTTTGGAGGGAGAAGGGGTGAAGGAGAACTGCTTCTTCCATTTGTCGGATGAGCCCTCCTTCGAGCATTTGGACAATTATCGCTATGCCTACAGTGTCGTCAGACCATTGATCGGCGACATGAAAATTATGGATGCATTGTCCAATGTGGATTTTTATGATGAGGGTCTGCTGGATGTACCGGTGACCGCATCGAACCACATCGTACCTTTCCTGGAAAAGCAGATTGAGAATCAGTGGGTTTATTACTGCACCGGACAACATACGGATGTATCCAATCGTTTTATGGCCATGTCCTCAGCAAGAACCCGGATCATGGGCCTGCAGATGTATAAATATAATATCAAAGGATTTTTGCAGTGGGGCTATAACTTTTATTACAGTGCCCTGGCATTGTATCCCATTAATCCTTATGTAACTTCATCCGCCGAGCGGATATTCCCCTCGGGAGATCCCTTTACAGTGTACCCCTGGAAGGACGGGGTAGTTCCCTCTCTGCGGGGAAAGGTCTTCAAAGAAGGACTGCAGGACATCCAATTGTGTCGTCTGCTGGAGCGTTATATGAGCCATGAAGAAGTGGTAGCGTGGCTGGAAGAACGAGCGGGTATGGAACTCACATTTTTTGATTATCCCAAGAATCCGGAGTATTTGTTGAAGCTAAATGATGCAATAAAAGAAGAACTGAAAGGAAGAGTATGATGAGTATTGAAAGAAATCCCCTGCCCATGGTTAGCCCGGAGAGTGTGGGTCTGGATTCCGGTGCTATCTTGGCATATTTGAAAAAGTTGGAACATCATGGTCACTGTATGCATGGTTTTATTATTCTGCGCCATGGTAAGATTGCGGCAGAAGGGTATTATGCTCCCCACAAGCAGGAGTGGAAGCATAGAATGTATTCTACCAGCAAGAGCTTCGTGTCAGTAGCCATTGGCATGCTTCAGGACGAAGGCAAGCTATCCATTTACGACACCATCGCCTCTTATTTTCCGGAGAAACTGCCCAAGGATCTGCATCCCTATATTGCCCGGGCTACTATTCGGGACTTGTTGAGGATGTCCACGCCTTTTCATATGACTACTTATAAAGTGCTGCAGGATGAAGACTGGATCCGTACATTCTTTGAATGTCAACCCAATCATCTGCCAGGACAGGTATTTAATTACGATACGTCTGCGACTACCACGTTAACCGCATTGGTGGAGAAACTCAGCGGTATGGAGATTCTGGATTATCTGCGCAGCAAAGGGTTTGGTGAAATGGGCTTCAGTGAAGATGCGATCTGTGTAAAAACACAGGATGGTAAGGTGTCCTGGGCTGGATCTGGTATTTTGTGTACGCTGCGGGATATGGCGAAGTTCGCTCAGTTGTGTCTGCATATGGGTGAGTATGAAGGCAAACAGCTGGTCAGTAAAGAATATATGCAGGAAGCTACCAGTAAGCAGATCGAAAATGGAGCTTATGGCTATGGATATCAGTTCTGGTGTGGTGAACACGGCTTCTCTTGTTATGGGATGGGTGGTCAGATGGCCTATTGTATCCCGGAAAAGGATTTGATTTTTGCCATGACTGCAGACATGCAAGGTCAGCCAGCCGGTTATATTGACTGGGCTGAACATCTGTTTTATGATATGGTACTGTCCGGGATCGAAGAGGTGAAGAAAGAGGATCCGGAACAGTTGTCTCAGTTGAGAGAGTATTGTCAAAATCTGCAGATTGCACCGGTATCTGGCGACAAGGACAGTGCTATGGCAGCTCTGATCAATAGAAAGAAATATGTCATGGATGATTTTGGACCTGGTACACCAGCAGCTCTGCATTTGAAGAGTCTGCAGGTGGATCTGGAAGAAGATCAGGGGGTACTGCGCTGGGAGCAGGAAGAGGGTACATATGCACTGAACTTTGGTTTGGGTAAGCATATACACCAGAATTTCCCCGGATTTGCGGATAAAGCGGAGACGGAAGGTAAGCCAGTGATCATTTATATGGATAATAGAAGTGAAGTTCCTACATATTTGCCCTGTATTACCAGCGGTGCATGGAAGAGTGCCCATGAATTGCAGATAACATGTTATTCTATTGGGTACTACGTGGGTACATTAAAGATCAATCTGGCCTTTACTGAGGATACGGTGACGATCCGTATGCAATCCTTCTGTGAGGGGATCTGGACGGATTATAATGGATTCCAGAGTGGATTCATCTCCCAATAAAATATAGGGGGAATGCATTCTTTTCACAGCCTGGTTGCGCTGCGCGCAAAACGTCTGTGAAAAGAATGCATTCCCCCTTTGGTTTATTTATAGAATGAGTGGACATACTAATAGTCAAAGGAGTTGATACAATGTGTACTGCTGCCACGTATAGGACGGCTGGTTTTTATTTTGGGCGGACGCTGGATTATGAGTTTTCCTATGGGGAGGAAGTGGTGATTACGCCCCGGAATTATAGATTTGATTTTTGCAAGATGGGTTTGCTGAACAGCCACTATGCCATGATTGGTATGGCCCATGTGGCCGAGGAATATCCGCTGTATTATGAGGCCATGAATGAGCATGGCTTGGGGATGGCGGGGCTGAATTTTGTGGGCAATGCCAGATATCATGAGGTGGCCGAAGGGAAAGACAATGTGTCGCCCTTTGAGTTTATACCATGGATTTTAGGGCAGTGTGCTACAGTAAAAGAGGCAAAGGCATTGCTTGTACGAATGAATCTGGTAAACATTCCTTTTAGTAAGGAACTGCCGTTATCCCAGCTGCACTGGTTAATTGCAGACCGGGAGGAGGCGATTACGGTGGAGTCCATGGCAGATGGACTGCATGTGTATGAGAATCCGGTGGGGGTGTTGACCAATAATCCGCCTTTTGGTATGCAGATGTTTAATCTGAATAACTATATGCACCTGTCGCCGAAAGATCCTGTGAACCAGTTCAGCGACAAAGTGTCGTTGTCTAGGTATAGTCGGGGAATGGGGGCATTGGGCTTGCCGGGAGACTTATCCTCCCAGTCCCGATTTGTACGGGCAGCCTTTGTAAAAATGAATTCCCTCTCCGGCAGTGGGGAGAGGGAAAGTGTCAGTCAGTTTTTTCATATTTTAGGAGCGGTGGACCAACAGCGGGGCTGCTGTGAACTGGCAGATGGCAAGTATGAAATTACGATTTATACTTCCTGCTGCAGCGCCGAAAAGGGGATCTATTATTATACCACCTATGATAACCACCAGATTACCGGTGTGGACATGCATAAGGAGAACCTGGATGGGGAGACTCTGGTAAAATATCCGCTGATTACAGGGGAGCAGATTCGCTGGCAGAATTAATCCCGCTTCAAGAAAAAGATGGAGACCACCGATATAATAACCCATGAGGCGAACATGGGCACGTACCCGAAGCCATCAATCAACAGACCATAGAGAACGGAACTAATTCCGCCGCCCAAATAGGTGGCAAAATCCATAATTCCGCTAACCGAGGCCACATTGCCCGAATCCAGATAGCGAATGGGGTAAATGGACAGCATGGATGTGTTGATCATGGACACCGCTGTGTAAATTAGGCTCAGATATAATACCGCTAAAATGGGGGAGGCGGCTGTAAAACAAAGCAGCACTGAGCAGAGGATGCAGATTCCGAAGCCGAAAACGGATACTCGGTTTTCTTTTTCTTTGCACAGTTTGTAACAAAGCGGGTAGAGTAACCGACCCACAAACCCCACCGCAGGAATAAATAATACAAAGGCGGCGGAGACCTGCAGATCAATATGGAACTGGTCGATGATGAATACCACCATCCACAGGCTGATATTTTCTTTCATTACCCCGTGCATCAGCGCCGGAATGCACATGAGCCGCAGCTGCTTTTCTTTCAGCAGACCGAAAATGGACAGGTGACGTTTTTCTCCATGGGGAGGGTCAATGTGCCGAGTGGTCACCATGACCGCCAGTCCCAGCACTAAGGTCAGTGCTCCGGGAACCACAAAGGCGAAGGTTAATCCCAGCTCCGTAATGACCCAGGTATTGATAAGGATACCAAGAATATTGCCAGCAGCCACAGAAGTAACCATGAGAGATGTCTTTTTCTTGGCGGTGCGCTGATCATACATGTTAGAAACGATGCATAAAACCGAACTCCACAGCATGGATTGGGCATAGGCATTGACGGCCCACAGCATAAAGATACCCAGGAAAGGCGGGAAAAAGCCAATCAGAATATTGCTGATACCCGCAGCGGCCAGACCAACAGTGATCATAAGCCACGGCGGTTTGATGTCTGAAAGAGTGCCATTCAGAAGGCGTCCCCCAGCATAAATGACAGAGAATACGCTGCCCAGCAGACCAATCTGCACCGCATCCATAATATTTTCGGAAAGGAGCATCGGGTTGGCCACGGACAAGTTCACCCGGGCGATGTAGATGGAACAATAAGCCAGGTAGACGATAAGGAAGATAAGACGGT
>JAFUJY010000025.1 GCA_017467985.1 Bacillota bacterium | reverse complement strand
TTCAGCTCGATTGCCTTCATAGTGGGCTCTGTATGATCCCGGTCCATGGTGGCGATCACTGCAATATCCGCAATCTTACCCAAGGCCAGCAACGGCCGCCAGTCTGCAAAACACATCTCATCCGGCAGATTGCACAGGCTCTGAATCTGTTTTCTGCGTCCTTCGATGGGATCGGCTACGGCAATGACTTCATATTTTTCCGGCATCTCCAGCATAATCTTCGTATAAAGGGTTCCTCGGCTGCCAGCCCCCACAATAATTGCCTTTAACTTATCCATGATCATTCCTCCACTGTTAATTCATAAAAATGATTGATTCCTTCACAATCGGTAATACCTATATGGCACTTTTTCGGCAGTTGTGGATGCTCCACTTCAAAACACTGATCATTCACCCAGATCTTTAATTTCTTCTCCTTGATCTCCACTGACATCTCGATCATACTGCCATCTTCGATCACAAATTCTGGACAGGCGATCTTGGTGGGGCACAGTGGCCGTTCAGGGCGCGCAGGATCTTGTACTAAGTGCCACACATTACACCCCTTTTCGTAAGCCACCACTTCAAAATGTAAATTATAGAACAAATGACCCTCTTCTTCATGTATATCATCCGACAACACAATAATAGGTGCGCCAAAATGATCAAAATCGCACTTGGTGGATATCTTTGTACCAACACCATAACGCTCCTTGGTGACCATACTTATATATTGATACGGAAACTTTTCGCCCATCTGCGGATCCTGTTGATTTACAATGCAGTTTTTCTCCTGGGTAAATTCCGGAAAAAGCTTATGTTTGGGAGAATACACATACATAAAGTCCTCCTGATTCCAGCCGCCCGGTGTAAAAACATACTTTTTCATTGCAAATTCCTCCCTATCATGTTATAATCTCTGCAAATATAATACACCATCCATAATTATATTTCCATACTATTTTAGCTACAAAACATTTGATTTTAGATACAAAGGAGATTTCAGGATGTATCGCCCCTATATCGCTCCCCCGGAATTTGAAATTACTGCTTTTTATTCCGCCTTTGAACGCCATTGTACCGATGATTATGTATATGCCGGCGAATTCCACGACTTTTGGGAATTTGCCTTTGTCATTGACGGCAGTATTCAGGTGGCCGCCGATGAAAATATCATCCATCTGTCCAAGAATCAGATCATCTTTCATAAACCCATGGAGTTTCATCGTTTGCGGGCAGAGACCGGATCTGAACCAGTGTTGTTTATTGTTTCCTTCCAAGCCAGCGGCGATTTCATGAATTTCTTTGCCAATAAAGTAATCCAGCTCACCCCGCAACAAGTATCCGAGATCATGGATATCCTTCATTTTCTGAAGAAAATTACGCCGTCCAATTTCCCCGGTTCCATGGTGACCGCTTCTCTTAAGGTGTGCGTTAACCATCCCCATTGGATGCAAAAGTTCAAGAATCTGGTGGAGAACTTTCTGATCTCTCTTTCCGAAAGTGATGCCGAACTGCCCGAACTCATTTCCAATCCTGAAACTACGATCTATAAAAATGCTGTTACCGCCCTGGAAGAATATATATACTCCCAGATTACAATCGACGAATTAGCCCAACTATGTAATGTGAGCACCGCTTACTTAAAGCGGATTTTTTCCAAATATACCGACTTAGGTATTCATGAATATTTCATCAAGACCAAAATCAATCTGGCAAAAAGGCTGCTGAGCGAGGGCCTTTCTGTCACCGAAGTGTCCGAAAAGCTGTCATTCAGCAGCCAAAGTTATTTTAGTGTAGTTTTTAAGCGGGAAGAAGGAATGACTCCATCCCAGTTCCGCCAAATCCATGGTTTATGAGAAGCTTTCTGCCTCACACCAGGCGCACAGTGCATGATATACCGGCAGATGCAGTTCCTGTACTTCGTGGGTTTTCCCTGCAGGTACATGAATCACAATGTCTGCCAGCTCATCCAGCTTACATGCCTTTTCGCCTGCCAGTGCAATCACTTTCATCCCCTTGAACTTGGCCACCCGAGCCGCGTTCAGCACATTAGCGGAATTACCTGATGTACTGATTCCCAACAGCACATCACCGGCACATCCATAGCCATATACTAACTGGGCATACATCATATCCGCAGCAACATCATTTACAAATGCAGTCAGTAATGCAGTCTGATCCGGCAGCGAAATCGCCGGGAGAGCCCCCTGCAGCTGGGCTGCTATTTTTTTGCCCTCTTCCGGAAACATTTCACACAGTTTCTCCTGCTCTGCACTGGGCAAGGGACGCTTCAAAATAAAACCTTTCATGAGTTCCCCCACAATGTGACCACTGTCCGCAGCACTGCCGCCATTACCGCAAGTCAGAAGCTTTCCCCCATTTCTAAAGCTTTCCATAAGTATCTGTGCTGTTCCTTCAATCTCTTTACGACAACATTCCAGCACCGGATATCTCTTCATCAACTCATTAATCATTCTTCATACCTCCAAACTGCAATTGATAAAGCCGCCACATCGCCGATTTCATCCCCCAACTTAGCAGGAACCACCTGCACCCGTTCCAATGTCATGGGCAAACATTCTCTGGCAAGGGCTTCTTCCATGGTAGGACGCAGCAGATTCTCTGCCCGCTGGAACACACTGCCGATGACCACACGCTCCGGGTTCAAAATATCCACCAAAATAGCAATGCCTTCGCCCAACTTTTCACCTACGATCCGAAAAACTTCCAATGCCGTGGGGTCACCTGCATTGGCTGCTTCTGCAATTGATTTTGCTGTAACCTGACCTAGTTCCTCTAAACTATGACAATATCCTACCGTTTTACCCATCTGCAGCTGCTCAGTGGCAAGCATGCAGCCAACCCGGGCAACTCCGGCACCACTGGTATAACCCTCATAGGAACCCGCCTTACCATATCCCACGGGGCCCACTTTGGTCATACGCATATGACACACTTCACCGGCATAGCCATTGGTTCCGCCATACAGACGTCCATCCAAGATTAAACCGGCCCCCATCCCTGTGCCACAGGTCAAAAAGATCATATTTTTTGTTCCCACGCCGGCACCGAACTTCCATTCTGCCAGCGCACAGGCATTGGCGTCATTGCACAGCCACGCAGGAATCCCCAGACGCTTATGGATCATCTCCACAATGTGAATATTATCCCACCCAGGTAAATTGGGCGGTGACTGAATAATTCCCTTTTCTTCATCCAAAGGACTACCGCAGGAGATACCTGCCGCTGCCGCTTTTTCCGGAAAGCTTTCTGCTGCTGCAAATAAGGCTTCAAGAGTTTCCTCCGGACCGCCGGTGGCAACCTTTACTTTACGCAGGATTTCGCCTTTTTCATTTCCTAACACTACTGCGGACTTGGTTCCGCCAATATCAAACCCTAAATAATACATGATTCCAATGCCTCCAACTTCTGCAGCCACCCCTTATATTTTTCGAAGGAAAAGGGTGGGAAGCCACACATATAGTGATTATAACATGTCTGCCCATTTACTGTCCAGCGAATCAATAACATTCTTTGCTCCGAATAATAAATCGGGATCTTAGCAATGGGCGTAACATGATTGGGCTTAGCGGTAAATTCTCCTTCACTCAAGACCTCATCCGTCTCCATATCCGTCACTATATATGTCCCAGCCACCGTCTCCAGCGTATCATTGGCAGCCTTCAGAGTATATTTCCAATCCGCCAATTCATCCATCATCATGGCAAAAGGTGCCTGTGAGCGTTTAATATAATCATAGGCCAGCTTCTTACAATAATAATAATCCACTACTGCATCAGACATCTGTGGCCACCCATCCAGCAAATTCCACCACAAGATGCCACTCTTATGGGGACGCCCCATGCGGGTATGCTCGATAAAAAATTTCTTCGCTTCAGCCTGAGAAATCTGGGATGCAAGAGCAAATTCCTCTAAATCCTTTGCCTCCATACCAAAAAGCTGACGGATCTGTTTCACCATTAACTGAACTCGACCATCATTTCCCTTTTGGTCCGAAGAGTGCAGCGTCCACTGTTCATTATTGCAGGGCCACGCATACCCTTCATCTACCATCTGATATACCGATGCGGGATCCGGACAACCATGATATCCCGTCTCACTAATAAAGCATGCCGGTGACTGACTATAAAAATCTGCCTTATAATAATCCCGTGCCCCCCACAGATGATTTTCAGGACTAAGATTCGGACCACCATCTCGCATAATTTCAAAATTCTTACTGCAGATATAGGGAGAACTGGGTAAATAGGGACGATAGGAATCATGCTTACTCAGTACCCGCGGCAGCAATTCACGGGTATAACGGTTAACTGCCGGATCAATATTGGCAGAGGTTAATGCCTGATCCAGCTCATTATCTCCCGCCCACAGTACAATACTGGGGTGATGACGCAAGGCCTTCACAATGTAGGTTGCCTCATTTTCCACATTGCGCATTAGTTCATCTTCCATAGGCAATAGCTGACAAGCCATCATAAAATCCTGCCAGACCATAATACCATGACGGTCACAATAATCATAGAAATATTCCTGCTCATATACACCGCCGCCCCATACCCGCAGCATATTACATCCGATATCAGAAACCAATTCCATCGCCTTCGGATAGCGCTGGGCATCCTGACTATGATAAGCACACATGGGGACCCAGTTACTGCCCTTACACATAATGTCTTCACCATTAATCTCAAATTGGAAGCAGGCATTGGGATCTGCCAATGATTCTGTCCGTTTTAAGCGCAGCTTTCGCAGTCCCACATTTAACTGACGGCGATCTACCACCACATCACCATCCAGCAGTTCTACCACAGTATCATACACATTGGGTTCACCATAACCGTAGGGCCACCACAACTTCGGATTCTTAATCAGGCATTCCATCCGCCACACGCTGCGGCGCCGCAGTG
>JAFUJY010000202.1 GCA_017467985.1 Bacillota bacterium | reverse complement strand
TGTACCATAACATTGCAATGGCGCCCCAATAAATATTCTCAGTCACATATGTTTTTCCGGATAATGTATTGGTCATTTTTTACACCTCCTAAAAAAATCAGCGCCCGTTAGGACTGGGCGCTGATCGGCTTCATCTCGGCTTCGGTGCCGGCCTCCGTCATCTTCTTTACAAAGCTCTCAGCGTCTGCCTTCTTTTCAAAGTACAGAGTCAAGGGCAGGGTATCCAGGGCAATACGTGCAGCCTTCAGGCTGAGTTCCTTGCTGTCCGACAACGCCTTGGCGCTGCGCAGCTTGTTACCCACTTTGGCAATCGTCACGATATAACCATGCTTCTTGGTCTTGATCGCCTCTTCGCTGTCCAGAGCCAAGATCTTGGCATCGATACGAGCGATCAGCGTATCCGTATCTACATTGGACATGGGTCTTTCAACCTCAGGCATCAGAGGAGGAGGAGTCATGCGGCTGACAGGCTTTGCTGCGGGCTTGGACTTACTCTTACCCAACTCCTCTTCCAGCTTCTTTCTGCGGCCTTCCTTAATATAATCTGCCAGGTCAAAGGTCTTGCCTAGACGTACATTCTCACCATAGTTTCTCTCACGGCGGTCGGTCATCTTCTCAGAACCATATCTCTGGTAGTAGAAGGGCAGCCATGCAATATACTTAATACGGTTGCCAATCAAAATCAATGCCTGACCGGGCTCCATGGCTGCCAGCTGGTTGGGGCTGATCAGCATCTCCTGGCCTCCGGTCTCACTATTCTTTATGCCGCAGCGCTTGGACAGCTCCTCAAGAGTATCCCAGTTATTGTTGGCAAATGCGATGGTAATACCCACGCTGGACTTGATGGTCTCAGCCTTGCTGAAATCAGTAATGGATACCAGCTGGGAATAGTTCTGTACGCACAGAGTCATGCGGATGTTACGGCTTCTGCCGGCGGTTACCAGCTTATCTAGGGCAGTCAGCGCACCGCCGATATTACCCAACTCATCCAGAATGAAGTTAAAACGACGGGACAGCTTACCACCATAGCGATTCTCTGCCAGACGGTAAATATGGCCTACAATCTGACCCACAAGTACTGCGGCAACATGGTCGTATACATCATTTTCATCGGGCAAAATGATATAAATAGCCACAGGATTCTCGCAGTCAATCTCGGTAATGCGCAGATTATCGTCCTCCAGCAGATAGCGCATACCCTTGTTGCGGGTAAACTCAGCGATACCGTTCAGGGCAACGGCTGCGATACTGCCACGAGTCTCATTGGGGGCAGATACATAAGTGGCCAGCTGGCCGGCAGCCAGACTGTCACCGGGCAGCTGCTCCACCAGATTCTTCATCAGGCCGCCCATACCAAACTTCTCCTCTGCCTTGCACATCATCGCATTCACAGAGGCCATATTAATCTCATCCTCATCTGCATTCTCCAGCAGGAAATCGGTAACGCCCATGGCGTACTTCTTGGCGCTGCTGGGCCAGAAGGGATCTTCCTTACCCACAATGGGATAAATGGCGGACATCATATTATCGGTCAGCTCAATCGCGTTATCCTCATCCTCACTATTGCCGGAGCGGAACAGATCCATGGGCATCTTCAGAGGATTCCAGCGGGTAGGACTATTTCTTACATGACGAAAGTCAATAATCTTTACATCATAGCCGGCCTTCCGGGCCAGGTTTACAGTATAGTCACTGATCTCGCCCTTAGAGTCGGATACCACAAAACTCTCACCATGCTCAATGCAGCTGCGTACCATAGGCAGAATCACACACTGGGTCTTACCGTTACCGGTACCGCCGATACACAGCACATGCTTTTCACTATCGTCGATGTAGGAGACGCCGGTCTTATGAAACAGAATAGGTCCAGCCTTGCGCTCCTTATTCATGGGGCCCTTCAGAAGGGCCTTGATCTCACGATCCTCATTCCACTTCTCACCACGGCTCATTTCTCCATACCACCTTTCTTCATCATACCATTCTTCACCATCTCTGCGCTCAGCACAGGATCAAAACCACTATAGTCTGCAAAACGAATGGCCTTCTCTGCCAGGCCAGCGGCCTCTTTTGCATTCTTAATCTGGCGCTGCGCAATCACATCCAGCATTACGGAATGGAACTCATCCGCATCTTCCAGAGCAATGCCGAACTCATATACTGCATTCTCCACAATCATAGCCAGCTCATCCTCAGAGTACTCATGGGCCTCAAAGGTCACAACGTGCTCATCCAGTGCATCATTCAGCTTATCGATCAGCATCTGCATATTCTTGGACACCTTCTCGGGAACAAAGAATACGAAAGTGGTGTTCTTGCTCAGTTCCTTCACTTCATCCAGAAAAACGCCAATCTGAGACTCGTTGATACGATCCTCCAGAGCGGAAATATCCATACCTACCACGCCCTCATAGTAATTGGTGTATACTGCGTGGTCGCGGATAGATGCCATCACCATACGCAGCTGACCCAGAGTACCATCCAGCTTCATCTCCAGGCAGTCATCCAGACTGCGGAAGTTACGAATCTTATTCTCCTTAAAACACTCAGTCACAAAGTGCAGTACAGTACTCTGACCATTACCGGGGTTCAGCTTTACGATAAAATCAGGCACCTTCACGCTGCTATGGGCATACATGCCCTTGTTTGCACAAATATTCTCAATGGCCTCACGCAGACCGCCCATACCAATCAGTACAGTATTCATTATGTACACCTCCTTAGTCCATACCATAAAAACCAATCTTATCCACCAGACCATAGGCCAGAACCTCTTCACTGGTCATGGTGTGGTCACGCTCCATATCTGCCAGGAGCTTCTTCACCGACTTGCCGCACTCTTCTGCCAGAATGGCAGCCAGCTTCTGCTTCACCTGTTCAATATGCTTGGCGGCCAGCACAATGTCTGTTGCCTGACCCTGTACACCACCCAAAGGCTGGTGAATCATAACCTCAGCACCGGGAGCCACATAGCGCTTACCCTTCGTACCGGCGGCCAACAGCACAGCACCCATACTGGCGGCTCTGCCCAGAGCAACCACCGCAACATCGCTCTTTACGCCGGTCTTCATCACATCGTAAATGGCCATGCCTGCGGTCACAGAACCACCGGGGCTGTTAATATACATCACAATATCATCATGGGACTTTTCATCCAGGTACTGCAGCTGGGTTACAATGTCCAGCGCAGTAAAGTCATCAATCTCACCATTCAGATAAATCGTTCTCTTCTTCTGAAGTGCACGATCTACCAGATCCACATTCTGATCATATCCATTAATATTTTCTGTTACACGGGGGAACTTTGCTGCCATTACGCCCAACCACCTTTCTCACCAAAATAAAAATTCTTTGCCTTATCTTCAACGACGATCTCCTTAGCCACATCACCCATCAGGATGATCTTCTTCTCGGGAACGATCAGTTCCTTCTTAGCCACATACAGCCAGTCCTGAGTACCGCGGCTGATCATCATACCATTCAACATTTCCTTTGCATTCATCATTGCTGTTACCTCCTGTTGTTCTTGTTATGTTTTGCCCTGCACTATATACAACGCCCTTCGCAACAAATATCTCCACTTTTTAATGCTAAAAAATAAATTTTCTTGACAATGATTGAAGGCTTATGTTACCCTTTTACATAAGAAAGGAGTATATCACCATGCGTATTACATCCCTATTAGAAAACACCACTCAGCATCCTTCCATGTATACTGAACACGGTCTGAGTCTGTATATCGAAACCTCTCGTCACAAAATCCTTTTTGATATGGGGCAAACAGATCTTTTTGCCCGCAATGCAGATACACTTGGCATTGATCTGGCTGCCGTTGATATCGCAATCCTCTCTCACGGTCATTATGACCATGGCGGCGGTCTCTCCCATTTTCTCCAGATCAACCAAACAGCACCGATTTATCTGCAGCGCAGCGCTTTTTCTCCCCACTATAATGGCACGGATAAGTACATTGGTCTGGAGCCCCAGCTTGCCAATCATCCCAGACTGCATTTTATCGACGATTCTCTTGCTTTAGATGAAGAGCTCACCCTTTTTTCCTGCAATAAAAAAAGCCGTCCACATTCTCTGGACAGCTTCGGGCTAAAGATTTGGCGAAACGGCCAATTCCTGGCCGATCCTTTCGAGCATGAACACTATTTATTGATTCAAGAAAATCAAAAGCGCGTTCTGATCAGCGGTTGTTCCCACAAAGGCATTTTGGATATACAGGACTGGTTCCATCCCGATGTCTTTGTAGGCGGTTTCCACTTAATGAAACTTGATGATACTACTGCACTGCACTCTACCGCCACCCATCTAAACCAATATCCCACTCAATACTACACTTGCCATTGCACCGGCAATGAACAATACAACTTTTTGCGGCAGTACATGCCCCATCTGCATTATCTATCTTGCGGCGATCAGATTTATATCTAACCTTAATTTCACCCATAACAAAGGGGATGTCCACTCTCTTAGGACATCCCCTTTGTTCTTACTCTTCTTCCTCTTCGTCTTCAAACAATGATTCAAACGCCTCAACTACCAAAGAGTACTCTTCATCGGTCTCGATCTCGTCCAACAGCGCCTCACCATTCTCACCTTCAGAATAGCGATACAAATAAATATCTTCAATTTCTTCATTCAGCGGTTCCAGAGCAATATACTCCTGGTCCTCAACTTCAAAAATTGTAAGAACCTCGCACTCTTCCTCATCATTTTCATCAAATACAAGGGTTAAAAGATTTCTCTCATCACTCATGATTTTATTTCTCCTCTCTGGATTATGCCTATATTATACATCGTTATCCATCATAATTCAAGCCTATTTATATTGGGTAAAGTCAATTGCACCATTCAATACTTTCATGATAAAGCGATTACCAAACACCTCTTCATGCCCGTCTTCAAAGCGAATCATCACCATCTGGCGGCCATTATATTCCGGATAAGTATCAATGACTGACCCAAAGCCCTTTTCCCTCTGCAGTACTTCGTCCCCCACTTCAAAGTACAGCCCCGCCGGCAAATGCTCCTTCAGCCATCGATTCAGCCGCTCGCACTCTTCCTTGGGTTTGGGAAGAACATTCCACTTTTTAATGTGGGCAAGCATATTGAACTCCTGCACATCCTCCGCTGCTGCCAGTGCTGCTGCTCCGGCCTCATCCACATCCCGATCCTTAAAATTAGCAGAGTCATGACAGCGAATGGGATCAGCTCCCACCATCTTGCAGGCATATTTCCAATCCTCTCCATGATGCCACACATGGGCCTGATGGGGAATCAGCTTCGTAAGATTGGTCGCCCACACATAATAGTGGGCATATTCGTGGCGGATCACGTCAATCGCCGCCGTCTCCTTCGTCCTGGGGTTATTCATAAACGCCAGCGAAAAATAAAAACAAACATCCTCCGGCTTATAAGAAAAATAACCCAAACGATGATATGCATTCCCCGTTTTAATGGGCAGCTCTGCCCCCTTCAATCCCGTTTTCTTATCCAGCGCCGCCAGCACCTTACGAATTTTTTCTATGGTCCACTCTTTCGTTATCGTTGACATAATAATCCCTCCATTAAATCTATAATTCTCATATAGATCAACGAAGGGATTCCCTGAAATATCCAAGATTTTTACAATTATTCTTCTTCAGATGTACGGCCTTGAGCCACCTTATCAGCCAAT
>JAFUJY010000201.1 GCA_017467985.1 Bacillota bacterium | reverse complement strand
CCAGCATGGCAGCCACTTCCGCTGCATCCTGCAGAACATTTTCCGGGACACTGCCCGTCTGCATGGTTACACCCAGTACCTCATAGCCCTGTTCCTTTAATAAGTGGGCTGCCACTGAAGAATCCACGCCTCCCGACATGCCAATGACAATCTTCTCTTTCAACTTTCTTACCTCCACTGGTTACGATAGGGACACTTACCCTCTGCCATGCGGGCCCGCAGCACCACATAACAGCCGCACATTTTGCATGTCCCATCCGGTAACTTTTCTTTACACTGGGCGCAGATCGAAAGTCTGCGCCCATAGTCTTCTTCCGATGCCAGTCGGGACGGATCTGACCTTTCCAGACGTTCCAACGCCTGCTCCAAATGTTTGGTCACGTCAAATCCCAACGACTCGCATATACGACAATATCTCATTCCAGTACGATGGCGGTGACACTCTTGGCAGGCAGCGTCACGCAGCAGGTCTGTCCCTTTAATTCACAAGCCAGATCCACCGGTACAATACGATCCGGTGCATCAAAATCATTATGCTCGTCCAGCACTTCACCGGTTAAAACGGTGGCTGTTGCCTTGCTATACTGAGCGCCACGCAGATCAAGCTCCATGGGAACACTGTGATCCGCATCAATATTACACAAGGTTACCAGCATCTTGCCATCCTTCACAGAGGCAGACACGGTCACCGCATCCATACCTTCCACCGTGGGAACATTCATTAAAGCGGCGTCAACCAGCTGGGCATCCTGATGGCCCTGATACATGCAGAACACATGATATGTAGGTGTCAGAATCATCTTTTCACCCTCGGTCAGAATCACAGACTGCAGTACATTGACCAGCTGAGCGATATTAGCCATCTGCACACGGTCACAATGATTATTAAAGATATTCAGGTTCAAGCCGGCCACCAGCGCATCCCGCAAAGTATTTTGCTGGTACAAGAACCCGGGATTGGTACCTTCTTCGCACTTATGCCAGGTGCCCCACTCATCCACCAGCAGGCCCACCCGCTTGTCAGGATCATACTGGTCCATAATGGCGCTGTGGCGGGTTACCAGTTCTTCCATGTACTGGGTCTTCTTCATGGTGCAGTACCATTCTGCCTTGTCAAAACCTCTGGCCGGAGTCTTATTTTCCCAGGCGCCGGGGGTGGTATAATAATGCAGAGTGATGCCGTCCATATATTTACCGGCGCGGCTCATCATCACTTCCATCCAGTGATAGTCGTCGGTGTTGGGACCCACTGCGATCTTATAGATTTTATTGTCGCCAAAATTACGCACATAGGTACCATATCGACGGTACTCATCCGCATAATATTCTGCCCGCATATTGCCACCGCAGCCCCAGGTCTCGTTACCCATGGCAAAATACTTGATCTTCCAGGGTTCTTCACGACCATTCTCCTTACGCAGGTTGGACATGGGAGAAATGCCATCAAAGGTCATGTACTCCACCCACTGCTGCATTTCCCGCACGGTGCCGCTGCCCACATTGCCATTGATGTAGGGTTCCGTTTCGATCAGCTCGCAAAAACGCAGGAACTCATGGGTACCAAAGGAATTATCCTCGGTCACGCCGCCCCAGTGGGTGTTGACCATACAGGGACGCTTCTCCTTGGGACCAATACCGTCCTCCCAATGATATTCGTCTGCAAAGCATCCACCGGGCCAACGCAGTACCGGGATCTTCATGGCTTTCAGAGCCTCGATCACATCCGTGCGCATGCCATCAATGTTGGGAATATCCGAATCCTCCCCCACATAGATGCCGCCATAGATACACCGCCCCAGATGCTCCGAAAAATGTCCATAGATGTTTTTGTTGATCTGTCCCCTTTGTACATCTGCATTTAAGATAAGCTTTGTCATGATTGTATCCTCCTTGTATTCACAAACCCAGTCGGGCCATTTTATGTCTATATCCCGGCGGCAGCTGACGCAGCCGCTCTACATGGGTCTTCAGCTGTTCTACAATATAATCCACGTCTTCCCGGGTGTTTTCCCGACCTAAGGTCAAACGCAGGGAACTATAAGCTTCCTCCGGCGATAAGCCCATGGCCGTCAGCACATGGGATGGAGCTGCCTCCCCGGTAGTACAGGCGGAACCAGTAGAAGCTGCAACCCCTGCTAAATCCAGGCATAACAGTAATTCCTCCCCGTCCACGCCCTGAAAACTAAAATTGGTATGACCACACAGGCGATTACGCCTGGAACCATTTAACTTTACATTGGGGATCTCCCGCAGGACTCGGGTAATCAGCCGTTCCCGCAGGTTTTGACATTTGGCAGTATACTCCGGTAGCTCCTGGACTGCCAGCTTGATGGCTTCAGCCATACCCACGATGCCCGCCACATTTTCCGTTCCGGCACGATATCCGTGCTCTTGGGCACCGCCGTCCATAAACGGGGGAAGTTTCACCCCTTGGCGAATATACAAAGCGCCTACGCCCTTGGGACCATAAAACTTATGAGCACTAATGGAGAGCAGATCAATATTCATGCCCTTCACATCAATGGCAATGCTGCCCACCGCCTGCACTGCGTCCACATGGAATAAAATCCCCCGTCGGCGCAGCATAGCTCCGATCCTGCTGATGGGATTAATCGTTCCCACCTCATTATTGGCCATCATGATGCTCACCAGAATGGTATCCGGCCGCAGTGACCGCTCCAGCGCCTCTAACAGCACCGTCCCTTCTGCATCCACCGGCAGATATGTCACCGTATATCCCATTTTCTCCAGATGCTGGCAGGTATGCAGCACTGCATGATGCTCCACTGCACTGGTGATGATGTGCTTTCCTTTGTCCCTATAGCCTTCTGCCACCCCTTTGATGGCCCAGTTGTCGGACTCCGTCCCGCAGCTGGTGAAATAGACCTCATTACTGCCGGCACCGATGGCCTTCGCCACCGTACTGCGGGCTTTTTCCACCCCTTCCCGGCTTCGCCGCCCGATGGAATATATACTGGAGGCATTGCCGTAGCCCGCTTGCATCCAGGGCATCATGCCCTGTAATACCTCGGGACGCATCTGCGTAGTCGCTGAATGATCTGCGTAAACAAAACGCTGTGCTTTCATTTTTATACCCCCTGATGAATACACTGTTATAGATGTTGTTGGAGGACTTTCCATGAAAAAAAATTCTGCCGTCACCGGCACCCTCATACTTGCCGCTGCAGGTTTTACCACCCGTCTGATGGGATTTGTGTATCGAATCCTGATTTCCCGCCTGATTGGTTCTGAAGGCATGGGCCTTTTCGGTCTCATCTCGCCCATTTATTTCTTTACTTTCACACTGTGCGGATCCGGCACCTATACGGCCATCTCCAAAATGGTGGCAGAAGCTCGCTCTGAACGGGAAGCCACCAAACTGGTGCTGCCCGGCCTCATCGTCACTGTTTTGATCAGTCTCACTGCCATGTTCTCCCTGCAAATGCTGGCAGAACCCATAGGGATTCATCTGCTGGGGGATGGGAGAACTGTCCCCGCCCTGCGCCTAATCAGTCTGGCACTGCCCTTTTGCGCCGCCGGCAGCTGTTTCAAGGCTTATTTCCTGGGCGTGCGCAAAATGATGATCCCCGCCCTGGACCAAGTTCTGGAACAGGTGGTTCGCATGGGAGCCATCTGGCTCTTTGCCGCTTCTATCAGCAAGGATGACCTGCAGGCCGCCTGTATGATCGCTGTTTTCGGCAATGTGGTGGGAGATTTGTTCTCCTGCCTCTTTGCCGCCGCAGCATACTTCATAATATGTTTGAAAAATAAAAAGGGTGCCTATCGGTTGGGGGACTCCACCTGGGGACGGATGTTTTCATTATCTATTCCCTTGACGGTGAATCGTTCCATCGGCTCAGCCCTCTCCGGCTTTGAGAATATCATTATTCCCAAGGTTCTGGTGCGCTCCGGTATGAGTTCCGCCGCCGCTCTATCCGCCTACGGGGAATTCAACGGCATGGCCTTTCCCATTATTTTATTTCCCACACTCTTTACCAACGCCCTGTCCACCAATCTGCTGCCCATCGTTTCTTCCGCCAAGTCTTCCCACGAAAACCGCAAGCTCCAGACTGCCATCGAACAGTCATTACGCCTGACCCTGTACATGGGGTTCTTCTGCGGCGCAGCCTTTTTACTTTGGGGAGAATGGCTGGGGACACTTCTCTATGGCAGTTCCTCCGCCGGAGGCTACATCAGCCTGCTGGCCTTCGTCTGCCCCTTTTTTTATCTGCAGTCGGTGCTGGGCGGCTTGATGAACGGACTAGATTTGCAAAACGATTCTTTGGTCCACACTGTTGTCTGTGATGGTATCCGTATCATGATCCTGCTCTTTATTGTGCCGAAATATGGCTTCGGTGCCTTCATTGCCAGCCTGGTCCTGACCAACATTCTGTTGGCCCTCTTAAACCTGCGCACACTCCTGAAGGTCACCCCTGTCCGCATCCGGCTCCGTCGCCTGATCACACCGCCAAGCCCCGCTTCTGTGGTTAAATTATTGCCGACCTATACTCGTAAGCGCCGATAAAGGTGCCAGGATCGACTGTAAATTATCAATGGCTTTCTGCACTCCTGCCAAGTCCAGGTTGGCAATCTCATCTGCCGCCCCCGCCAAGGCCTCACCGGTAGTCTTCACCACTTCCGACAGATCCTCAATCTGACCCCGCAGGTCCATACCCACGAACTGCTGACTGATGGACTCCAGATTGGTGGCCACCGTCTGGATACTCTCGATGGCCTCTTTTAGGTTCTCCATCATTTCCGGATCATCCAACTGTTGGGAGATCACTGCGATATCCTGGGATAGTTTTTCCATTTGGGTCAGCGTCTTTTCCAGCTTTGGACCTACCGCCGTAGCTGCCGCTGCCAACATCATTAGTAGAACCAACAGGAGTATCACTACTCCACCCGTCAAGAGACTCTGCAGCCGCAGCCGTTTGTTTTGCTCCTGCAGCAGCGCGATCATCTGACGATCTGTTTGTTCCATAATCAGCCCTCCATATTGCTAAAAGCCTGTATAGATTATATCATATACAGGCTTTTGTTTCAATATGTATGGTTTTGCAATTTTATTAGATCGATTAATAGCAACATGAATAGACAAAATCGTACTCTGAATGCTATGAGCATATTCTTAACAACATCAAAACTATAGGAGAAAATTTATAAATTCGTCTTCTATTGCTTCCGCCTGCATTTTGTAGGTCTATTCGAATCTTCCTATAATCCCTAAGTTTTTTGTCTTTCTTCTAAAGTCATTCCAATCACCTTAAAGACTCTTCCATACACACCTATATATTGCAAGTTTTTCCAACAAGGCTTCAATCATAAGCAGAAGGACAACAAAAAAGAGTATCAATCCTTTTTGTATTGCAAAAAAACACCAGATTATTATCATGTAATTTTTTCAACCACTACAGAGCGTTGTTTATTAAGGTTATAGCTTGCAACGAATATTCTGTCTGCAGACCATTTCTGTAATGCAGCACTCATATCCTTCTTGGATACTTTCTCATTTTGATTGATTAGCCAATCCAAAAAACTAAGCAGTGCGATTTTGGAGTACAATCCATTATCCAAAATACGACGTAAAATTTCTCGTCTCTGTATTTCTGATAGATTATCGGCGGCCCCGACATTGTAACCGCATCGATGTAGCAAAGATTCAGACTTTAGATCATGTCCGTTAAGAGGTGTATGCTCTTCATTCTCATATTCCTTTGAAGAGACCATTTGACATAGAAGAATCCCACGATTACGCAAGCGAATAAAATCGGATTCCAATATAAAATAGACGTTACACTCTTTGCAGTAACCAGCAGGAAGCTCTTCGCGAATGACACCACCGGAGGCATCCATTATGTCAATGATTGCACGAATCTGTTCAATATTGTGACTCTTATTGCATTTAAATGCATAGCAGCGAACCACAAAAGAAGTGAATTCAATAGTAAGTGGAGATGGAGATGAAACATAAGCAGCTTTTCTTTGTTGTTGCCTTTTTCTTTTGGTTTTCATCCGTCTCATTAGTCGAAAATCTTCATTGTCAGCTGCAAGCATAGCAGGCGTTTTTATTTGTTGCTCTATAATTTTTCGCGCCAAATAATACTCCAATCGGAGGTTAAATAGATTTTTATTCTTCGCTGAGCCAGCAGATTTAGCCTCCTTTTCCGAATATTTTGGAGAAGTATATGCAGTTAGTAAAAAAATAAGATCGCTATCTCTATGTAATGGATAGCCATTAACCATCCCAATCATCTCAGATGCTTGCAGGATCAAATTATATATTTCTGCAGATTCCTTCATTTTATGTAGTTCAAAAATATTAGACCATTCTTGGTTCTTGTACAATTGCGTGCAATAACGGAACAATTCATTCCTTATGTTGTTCCATTCATTGTATTGGATCTCGCCAAGTTGGTATTTTTTTATACTACCCGCATCATTCCTATAGTTTTCCACGAGTATCGTTGAAATTGACACAAAAGGCATTTGCTTTTCTGTAGACGGAATTCCTAATTCACCCATTCTTTTTCGCTTTTCTTCGATATATTGGGGAATATCATTGCCGCCAGGATGAAATACATAGTCCGGGTATTTATCACCCCATGGATCATAGAGTTGCGCCGCACAATCTTCGTATGGACACGCTCCATTGTGCTCAGAAATGCATTCTAAACAACCTTCGCTCCATTTATTTTCCGTGTTTTTTTCTCTTAAAATGCTCATACTATTCGTTCCTTATCGATTTAATCAATAACTAAACGCGACTACAATAGAAATAATGGTTACAAGAACACACACAATTATTCCTAGAACAACACGCCCTATAAAGATATTTTCGCCTGCGTCAGATGGATACCGTTTAAGCGCTTTCCATCCATCCGCAAGATAAATTCCCCACACAATATAGATGGCAAAAAAACCACCCTTGCAAATGGCAAGAAAAACAGAAGCAATCAATACAATAAAAACATTATTGCCCCACTCTACTGGACTCTTCATTTCATACCCTCCTATCTTCTACCGTTCAGTTCTTTTTGTACAGATATCCATGTTCATATAAATACATCATTTCCTCCAGTGTAAGGATCGAAAATGGACTTTTCCAATTATCATCTTCTGTACTGGGGCCATTATAACGGTATTCAGATGGAATAAAACCTAACTTACGACAGATCTGATCATACCGTTCATCGTCAGAATTCATAAATTTTTTTGAACTCATTCATTCAACCTCTTTTCAATATATTTAACTTCATAATTTCTAATCAATTTATCTTGACAACTCTCAACAAACTCAAAAAGCTTACATCTATTCCATAAATGAACGCAATTCTTTTGAGCTAGTTCTATGGCGGCTTGTATGAAATATCTGTTAGTTAGAACAACGGCAACATCTCAATTATAGTAGTTTTTTCCTGCATATACTTCTTGTACGGCCTTATTCCCAATATCTAAAGAATAAACTCTTTCTTAAAATTAAACTTCGTGTTTATTTTTACTCCTTGCTATAGATAGTCGATATTGTTCAGCCTCCGGAACGTCTATCCATTCAACTGTTTTATCAAAATTTTTAGCAACAACAGCTTTAATTTCATTCAAGGAAATCTTGAAGAATTCTCTACGAGAATTTATCTTATTCACCTTGTTCGCCTCAAACGCATTATGTAAAGCACTTTCAAGCGCTGGTGCATCATCACTGAATATTAAAGCATGAACATCATAATCAAAAGGAACCGAAGCATCACCAAGCTCGTCAATACGTTCCATCGGATCCAAGCGCCGAGTCATACCAATTTTATAAACATCATCTCCAAAAGCACCAATATTGCTGATTACATATACATATCCAGCACGTTTATTGGCTTCTCTATAATCAACATTTTTT